>NZ_JAHRVT010000002.1:0-120911 GCF_019090545.1 Cycloclasticus sp.
CACCATGACAGCCATGGATATGTTTGTCTGGACGATGACAGGTGGCAACCGTGTAGTCGATAGTACAACTGAAACAGTTATTCGTAGAACCCGAAAACAAGACAACGACAACTGGTTTCCCCGTAAACTTATTAAGTCTACTCGAAACGTAAACCCATCTACGGTAACGCCTTGGTCTGTTCCTGTATATATTCGTAATGAAGCCTTCGGTGTTAAATTTGGTACATCAATTAACGCCAATGATTTAAGTGGCAGCACCTACAACATACACATCAAAGTGTGTGAAAGTAGCAGTAATTTAGAAGCTAACTGCGTTCCTTATGGAAGTGGCAGTTATTACAAGCCTGAGGGCTTAATACAAAAGAATGCAGGCCATATGCGTTTTGGTGTAACGAGTTACAGCAACACCAGTGGTAACGGAATAGATGGGGGCGTTTTACGCTCCAATATGAAATATGTCGGCACAACCATGCCAGATGGCTCTGGCGGGACAATGACTAATCCCCTTGCAGAGATTTTATCAACAGGCATTATTAACACCAATGCAAACACTGCTGATTCGGTAGCAAGTAGTGTTTCCTTATCAGGTGTTATTACCTATTTAAATAAATTCAGCGACCCTGGTTATAAAGGGAACGATCCTGCTAGCGAACTATTTTATGAATCTATTCGTTACTTTAAAAATCTTGGTCCAACAGCAGAATACCTTACAGGTGCTAATGGTGGATTCCCTATTTTAGATGGCAGTCGATGGGAAGATCCAATTCAATATGAATGCCAAAATAATTTCATCATCGGCATTAACGATGCCAATCCTTGGAAAGATAAAAAATTGCCTGGCACTCACTTTACGGCCAGTAGTTTTAATGGCACAAATATTAGTGATGATTATGGCGAACCTACCACGCCTGATTCAGACATCGATGTGACCGACCTTACCAATACTGTTGGTGACTTAGAGGGACTAACCGGTACAGCTCAAGTTGTTGGCTGTACAGCACTTAATTGCGACATGGCTAATACCGCAAAAATAATTCCAGGGTTAGGTGAAGTAATGGGCACAGCCCCTTATTCACCAAAGGAAAATTCTTACTATATTGCAGGCCTTGCTTACTATGCTAATACAGAAGATATTCGTACCGGCGCCACAGGAAATTTAGGCGCAACAACCGACTTCGCCGGTAAACAAACTATATCTACCTTTATGGTGGACTCTCAAGAATACAGCTCCAATCCTTTACTAGGGCAAATGAACATGCTGTGGCTTGCTGGAAAGTATGGTGGTTTTGTTGACGACAATGATGACGCAGACCCTAATAATGGTACGCCAGGTACGTCAACAGCCGAATGGGATGCCGACAGCGATGGCGAACCCGATAATTATGTATTAGCGACTGAACCAGACAAACTTGTATCCGCTCTTAACCAAGCCTTTACTAACATTGAGGCACTGACCTCTTCTGCATCATCAGTTGCTACTAATTCTACACGCCTAGATACTAACTCCTACATCTTCCAGGCTCGCTTTAATAGCGCAACATGGACAGGGCAGCTATTAGCGTTTAATTTAAATAATGATGGAAGTATTGGCTCACAAGCATGGGATGCCTCAACACTTATACCTGCTGAAAACAGCCGAAATATATTCTCTTACGATTCTACCAGTGGTAGCTCTACGGGCATTATCTTTGAATACGCTAACCTCAATACTACCCAACAACTACTGATGGACACAGATTCATCTGGCACAACAGATACATTAGGGTCAAATAGAACCGATTATATTCGAGGTGATACCTCCAACGAACAAAATAATGGTGGCCCATTTAGAGACCGTGTGTCTTTATTAGGTGATGTAATTAACTCCGACCCATGGTTTTCAGGTCATGTTGAAGACTTTGGTTACACTCAGTTAGCTAACACGACAGAGGCTTCCGCCTACCCTGCTCATTTAACTGCCAAACTTACTAGAACCCCTGCCGTATACTTTTCAGCTAATGACGGCATGTTACATGCTGTTAATGCAACATCAGAACCTACTGATTCCTCATATTCTTCTAGGGGCGTCGAATTATTTTCCTACGTACCTGATGCAACTATCGGAGCACTGAGTACTTTGACAGACCCTTTTTATGGCTGCGGGGGTGCTGGCTGTATTCCCCACAGGTATTTTGTTGACGGCGCTCCCCGTGGTGGAGACGCTTACTTTAGTAGTGCATGGCATTCAGTTCTAGTCACCACTCTAGGTGCTGGTGGCAAAGGTCTATTCGCCCTAGACGTTACAAACCCATCCAGCTTTTCGGCCAGTAATGTTTTATGGGAGATTTCAGATGCTCAAGCCCCAAACCCCTCAGATGTAGGTTCTTTTGCTGCTGATCTCGGCTACACATTGCCTCAGGCATCAATAGTTAAAATGCAAGATGGCAGCTGGGCTGCTGTGGTTGCTAACGGTTACGAAAGTGCAAACAACTCCGCCGTTTTATTCTTAATTGATATTCAAACTGGGCATATACTTAAAAAAATTGATACTGGTGTCGGCAGTGCAGGTAACCCTAATGGGTTATCTACCCCTATTGCAGTTGATGAAGATGGTGATAAAGTTACTGATAGTATTTATGCTGGTGACTTGCTTGGTAATCTATGGAAATTCGATGTCTCTGGTAACAATACAAGTACGTGGAAAGTAGCTTATGGTACAAATCCTAGTCCTGCACCACTATACCAAGCTCTTGATGGCTCTGGAACCCCACAACCCATTACCGCTAAACCGCAAGTTGGCAAACACCCTAGCGGTGGTTTAATGGTGTACTTTGGCACTGGTAAATACTATGCCGTTAATGACCAAATTGTTGGCCCATCACCTCAAATACATACTTTCTATGGCATTAGAGACCAAGGTTCGGCTGTTGCAAGCCGTACAAATTTACTACAACAAGAAATCCTAACAGAAAAAACTTTTGAGGTAACAGCTTCTAACGTTATACAAACACCTTCTAACCCACTCCCAAGTGACTCAACACTTATCGATTTACGTGCAACATCGAACACAACTGTTGACTACACAACAAAAGATGGTTGGTATATGGATCTAAATGTGCCCATTGCCTCCCCATATAATGGTAATGGTCCAGAAGGTGAGCGCGTGATCGCTGCCCCTCTACTAAGAAATGGGCGCATCATATTTGTTACTCTAATACCTGACCCTAACCCATGTAATTCTGGTGGCTCAAGCTGGCTAATGGAATTAGATGCTGTTAATGGAAGTCGCCTTGATACCTCGCCTTTTGATATTAATAATGATGGTGTTATTGACTTGCTTGACCTAGTAGCAATATACGACACTAATGGAGACGGAAACATTGATGCTCTAGATAATATCCCTACCAGCGGTATACGTAAGGATGGCCTTGGCATTATTAAAACGCCGGGTGTCGTTATTTGCGATGATGGTACAGAATGTAAATACTCAAGTGGCTCTAGCGGTAATTTAGACATGATCAAAGAGTCCTCTGGTAGCCCTACTGGCAGACAATCATGGCGTCAATTAAGATAAACTCTTGTAACAAGTTCATATTATGAAAACTAGAAACGGCTTTACCCTTATTGAATTAATGATTGTTGTTGCTATTATCGCTATTTTGACATCAATAGCATACCCTTCGTATGTGGAAAATACTCGTACCAATAAACGTACAACAGCGCAATCTGACTTGCTGAAATTATCTAATTTTCTTGAGCGCCGTTTCACTGAAAATAACTCGTATTTAATACTAAATGGTACGAGTGACCCTATATCATCCGCTGCCTGTGCAACTGTAGCAGGATGCACCCCGGCCTTAGAGCCAGGTATTATTCATGCTGATTATAATTATTCATTTTCATCAACACCCACGGCAACTGCTTTTGAACTACAAGCTGTACCACAAAATGCTCAAGCATCGGACAAGTGTGGAACAATGACTTATGACCAAACTGGCGCTAAAACAGCCACATTAACAAACTGCTGGCGATAAAAGGGGAGACCGAAGGGTCTAAGCGAAAGTAATCAAGCTGACTAACTTCTTGCTTTCTTAATTAATTACCTATAGTAAAATTTAGCTACTTGAGCATATGACTGAGTACGATAGTAAAAGCAGTCCTGCGCATGAACAAAGAAATACAACCAAAAGCCCTAACTAGGGCTTTTAACATCTGAATGCCCTAATGGTTTATCAGGAAATAAACAATCACGAATACGTTGCTTAACTTCTTTTGCCTCGGGAAAGCGTTGCTCTTGCTTTCGCGACCAGATATGCTTTGTCGCCTCTTCAGTATGTACATTTATTTCAAAAGTGCCCCCACTCGCTGGTATTAAAGTAACACCACCGAGCTCTTCTTCAAACGTTGTCAGTAACTCCTGTGCTAACCAGGCCGCACGTAACAACCACCTGCATTGGGTGCAATACTGTATTTCTATTCTGGGTTTATCGTCGTAGTCCAATTCAGTCACCCGTCAGTAAACTATAAACCAAAAATAATATTATTGATGGTACGCGGGGCTACTTTGATGTACTTCATCAATCATCGCCTTCACGTGCTCTGGATTAATGTCAGGTAGTATTCCGTGCCCTAGGTTAAAGATATGTTTATGCCCGTGACCATAATCGGCCAATACGTCACGTACTTTTTGACGGATTTTTTCTGGGCTAGCATACAAGCTTGTTGGGTCAAGGTTCCCTTGCAGTACAACGCTATCTTTCGTGAGCTCTCGTGCTAGCTTTAAATCTGTTGTCCAATCAACTCCTAAGCCGTTATAGCCAGCATCCGCCATAGTTTCTAGCCAAACACCCGCACCTTTAGTAAATAATAATCGTGGTACGCTTGGGTTTGTTGCTTGTAGGGTGTGTGAAATTTTTCGGCTATAGGCTAAAGAAAATGTTTCATAATCTTTTGTTGATAAGTTACCGCCCCAGGTATCAAACACCATGACTATTTGTGCGCCCGCTTCAATTTGAGCTTGTAGATAGCTTATTACCGATTGACTAACGATGTCGAGCAAACGATGCATCAACTCGGGGGTGTCGTACATCATGCGTTTAATTTTTGCGAAGTTCTTGCTCCCACTTCCTTCAACCATGTAACAAGCTAAGGTCCATGGGCTACCGGAAAAACCAATTAATGGAACAGCACCATTCAACCCTTTTTTAATGGTTGAAACAGCGTTCATTACGTACTGAAGTTCTTGATTCGGATCGGGTACAAATAACTTGTCAATATCCGCTGCCGTTTGCACAGTACGTTCGAACCGAGGGCCTTCGCCTTCTTCAAAATAAAGGCCTAAACCCATAGCATCTGGGATTGTCAGAATATCGGAAAATAGGATCGCTGCATCCATTGGATAACGTTCCAACGGTTGCAAAGTGACTTCACAAGCAAGCTCTGCATTTTTACACAGATCTAAAAAACTACCCGCTTGAGCGCGTGTCGCACGGTATTCAGGCAAATATCGGCCCGCCTGACGCATCATCCAAACAGGCGTACGCTCTGTTTTTTCACCACGCAATGTTCTTAACATTAAATCATTTTTTAACGTGGTCATTATTTAATACTCTTAAGTGTAAAAGCCGTGTATTGGCGTTGCTAAAATAGGGTAATGAAGACTATATGTTTAAGTAATCAAGGATGCCTTGGGCGGCCTCACGACCTTCGTAAACAGCCGTAACAACAAGATCCGACCCCCTAACCATATCGCCGCCAGCAAATACTTTTTCATTGGTGGTCTGATAACCAAATTCATTATGCTCTGGTGCTATCACACGGCCACGCTCATCAAGATCTATACCAAAATCTGCAAACCATGGCATTGGACTTGGCTGAAAACCAAAAGCCACAATAATACTATCAGCCGGTACGATTTCTTCCGTGCCTGGTATTACAACAGGGCTACGTCGGCCGCGTGCATCTGGCTCACCTAACTCGGTGGTCACTAATTTAATGCCTTCAACCTTGTCCTTACCAATAATTTCTACCGGTTGACGATTCCAAAGAAAGTTAACACCTTCTTCTTTTGCGTTTGCTACTTCACGACGAGAGCCCGGCATATTTTCTTCATCACGACGGTAAACACAAGTCACTTCTTGTGCATTTTGACGAATACTTGTACGGTTACAATCCATCGCCGTATCTCCACCACCGAGCACCACAACTCGTTTCCCTTTCATGTCGATGAACTCATCGCCCATGATGGTATTAACGCCTTCTAAGTCCATCAAGCGGTTGATATTAGACACTAAGAATGGAAGTGCCTCATGCACGCCCTCTAAGTTTTCACCCGGAAAACCACCTTTCATAAATTTATAAGTACCCATCCCTAGGAAAACAGCATCGTACTCGTCTAGTAATTGCTGAAATGGCACATCTTTGCCAATTTCTGTCTCTAATATAAATTCAACACCCATACCTTCTAGAATTTCACGACGGTTTTTCACCACGCTTTTTTCTAATTTGAACGGAGGTATCCCAAAAGTTAATAGTCCGCCTACTTCAGGGTAACGGTCATAAACCACCGGCTTTACACCATTACGAGCAAGAATATCGGCACAACCTAAACCGGCCGGTCCTGCACCAATAATCGCTACGCGTTTACCCGTCTGTTTGACCGTTGATAGGTCTGGACGCCAGCCTTGTTTGAAAGCCTCATCAGAAATATATTTTTCAATAGAGCCAATAGTAACAGCACCAAATTCATCGTTTAGCGTACAGGAGCCTTCACACAACCTATCTTGTGGGCAAATGCGTCCACAAATTTCCGGTAATGAATTAGTTTTATGCGACAACTCGGCCGCTTCAATAACCTTACCTTCTGAAATCAGTTTAAGCCAATTTGGAATGTAATTATGCACGGGGCATTTCCATTCACAATATGGGTTTCCACAGTGTAGGCAACGATCAGCTTGATCGGCTGCTTGCTCTGCATCTAACTCACCATAAATCTCTTTAAACTCTTGTTTTCTTTGATTCGCAGGCACCTTTATTGGGTCAATGCGAGGTACGTCAACAAATTGAAAATTATTAGCCATTTTATCTGTGTTTCTCTACGTTAAACTTCTTATGAGGTTATTGAATCTAATAGCGATTTAACGTCAGCCGCTTTAGGTGCAACCAGCCAGAAGTGTTGTATATAATCAGCAAAATTATCAAGTATATCTTGACCTCTTTTACTGCCTGTTTCGACTGTAAACTCTTCTATTAAACGGCGTAAATAGCCACAATGTGCATCCATTGACTCTGTATACACACGATGAATATCTACCAATTCATGGTTATATCTGTCGACAAACGTACGTGACTCGTCCAATACAAATGCAAAGCCACCCGTCATTCCTGCCCCGAAGTTAATGCCGGCCTCTCCTAAGACAGCAATAACACCACCTGTCATGTATTCACAACCATGGTCTCCAATGCCTTCAACAACCGCTATTGCGCCAGAGTTTCTAACAGCAAAACGCTCTCCTGCTAGGCCAGCTGCAAATAATTTACCATTGGTAGCGCCATATAAGCAGGTGTTACCCATGATGGTTGAATCATGACTATCGAACATGCTATTTGCTGGTGCTTTTAGAACCAGTTTACCACCGGCCATACCTTTACCAACATAATCATTCGCATCGCCTTCAAGTGTCATATTTAGACCACCCGCATTCCACACACCAAAACTTTGGCCTGCTGAACCGCTAAAGTGAATATCAATAGGGGCATCGCTCATGCCATTATTGCCATAACGTTTCGCGATTTCACCTGATACGCGAGCACCAATAGACCGGTGAATATTACTAATCGTATATCTAAACGAACCACCCGCTTTTGCTTCGATTGCTGGCAGCACATCTACCACTATTCCTTCAGCAAATGCGGCATCGTCAAACGGATCATTTTGTGGCGTAATGCAGTGCTGTGCTTTCGTTTCATTGCCCGGAATATAATCCAAGATAGGCTGTAGTTTTAAGCCACTTTGCTTATCTGTTAGTCCCTCAATTTGCTCAAGCAAATCTGTTCGCCCAATGATGTCTTCAAGTTTTTTAAAGCCCAGTTTCGCTAACCATTCGCGCACCTCTTGAGCAAGGAAGCGGAAGTAGTTCATCACATACTCTACTTCTCCGTGATAATGTTTCATGCGAAGTACATTATCTTGTGTCGCAATGCCTGTCGCACAGTTATTAAGATGACAAATACGAAGGTATTTACACCCCATAGCAACCATTGGGCCCGTACCAAAACCAAAGCTTTCGGCACCTAAGATAGCCGCTTTAATAACATCTAGACCAGTTTTTAGCCCCCCATCTGTTTGCAGACGAACTTTGTCTCTTAGATCATTTGCAAGCAATGTTTGATGCGTTTCAGTTAACCCTAACTCCCACGGTGCTCCAGCATAACGTACTGAGGTTAGTGGGCTGGCACCTGTACCGCCGTCATAACCCGCAATCGTAATTAAATCGGCATAGCATTTAGCAACACCTGCGGCGATCGTTCCAACACCCGCTTCTGAAACCAATTTAACCGACACAAGGGCTTCTGGGTTCACTTGTTTCAAATCAAAAATAAGCTGAGCCAAATCTTCAATTGAATAAATATCGTGGTGTGGTGGTGGTGAAATAAGTGAAACGCCTGGCTTAGAGTAGCGCAGCGTTGCAATCATTTTATTAACTTTATCACCCGGCAGCTGCCCACCTTCGCCTGGCTTAGCACCCTGAGCAACCTTAATTTGCAGGACATCGGCATTAACTAAATAATGTGGTGTTACACCAAAGCGCCCTGATGCAATTTGTTTTATTCTTGACAGCTTTTCAGTGCCAAATCTTGCAGGGTCTTCACCCCCTTCACCAGAATTTGAACGGCCACCCAAACGATTCATTGCAATAGCTAATGTTTCGTGCGCCTCAGGTGACAACGCACCCAATGACATTGCAGCTGTATCAAAACGTGTATACAAGCCTTCTGCGGGCTCTACTTCATCGATAGAAATAGCTTTTTTCTCATCTAACTTCAAGCTAAACATATCGCGAATGGAGGCAGGTGCACGGTGATTCACCTCATCAGCATACAGACGGTATTTACTAATATCACCTGAACGGACCGCTTGTTGCAAAGAGTTGACAACATCTGGGTTATAAGCGTGATACTCCCCCCCATGAACATATTTCAACAAACCGCCTTGTTCAGTACTTTTTCGTGGGTTCCAAGCTACTTTAGAGAGTTGTTTTTGCTCATTTTCTAGCGTTTCAAAACCAACCCCTTCAATGCGGCTGGTGGTTCCTTTGAAACAGGTATCAACAACTGCCGATTGCAGCCCAACAATTTCAAATAACTGCGAGCCACGATAGCTAGCAATTGTTGAAATACCCATTTTAGATAGTATTTTGTACAGCCCTTTATTGATACCCTTACGGTAATTCTGAGCCAACACATCTTCTTCAATACCAGTTATATCGCCCGTTTCCAGCATGTCGTTCAGCGTTTCATAGGCAAGATATGGACAAACAGCCGTTGCACCGTAACCAATAAGCGTTGCAAACTGGTGTGGATCTCGGACCGTAGCCGACTCAACAACAATATTTGACTGGCAACGCAAACCAACGTTGACCAAATGATGATGTACAGCACCCGTCGCTAATAAGGCATGTACTGGTAAAAAGCCCGCTGCTAACCCTCTGTCACTTAAGACAATAACAACATTACCTTCACGAACTTTTTCCTCAGCTTGCTGACATATATGCTGAATAGCACTTTCTAAATTAAACACAGACAAGTCATATTGCAAACTTATAACCGCGCTTTTATATGACGAATCTGTCATTGACAGCAGTACATCAAATTTTGATGCTGATAAGACCGGTGAACCCACTTCTAAGCGGTGCGCATGTTCGGCCGACTCTTCAAATAGATTTTTTTCCCGACCAAAGCTTGTCATCAATGACATAACCACTTGCTCACGCAAAGGGTCAATAGGCGGGTTCGTTACTTGTGCAAACTGCTGTCTAAAATAATCATACAAGCTACGAATTTTAGTTGATAAAACAGGCATGGGGATGTCATCACCCATTGAACCAATTGCTTCTTGGCCTGCTTCTGCCAACACTTTAAGTACTTGATCTCGCTCTTCAAAAGTCAACTGGTACTGCTTTTCATGCACCTGTAAAGTTGCTTTATCTAATGGCGCCAAAGTCAGTGGATCATCATCTCTTTCTGTACATAGTTTTTTAGTGTGCTCAGCTAACCATGCTTTGTACGGTTGACGAGCCTTTAAACGGTCATCAATTTCCTTCGGCGTAATCAGTTCGCCTTTTTCTGTATCCACAGCTAACATTTCGCCCGGTTTTAAGCGACCTTTTTGCACAACGTCTTCTGGCTTATAGTCATACACGCCCACCTCAGACGCCAGGGTGATATGACGGTCCTTAGTAATCACATAACGAGCAGGGCGTAGGCCATTTCGATCGAGACAACACGCTACATGACGACCATCTGTCAGCACAATGGCTGCAGGGCCATCCCAAGGCTCCATATGCATGGATGAATATTCATAGAAAGCACGCAGTTCAGGATCCATAGTGTGAACATTTTGCCATGCTGGTGGGACGAGCAGGCGCATAACACGGAAAATATCCATGCCGCCAGCAATCAGACCATCCACCATATTATCCAGACTATTTGAGTCTGAGCCTACGGACGAAACCCAAGGTCGAATATCATCCATATTAGGTATTAAAGGCGTTTCAAACGTATAGCTACGTGCTTGCGCCCAGCTTCTATTACCGCGAATAGTATTAATTTCACCATTATGTGCCAGAAACCTAAACGGTTGAGCTAGACGCCATTGTGGAAATGTGTTCGTTGCAAATCGCTGATGGAAAACACATTGTGAACTTTCCAGCTCTGGATTATTTAAGTCTGGGTAAAAAACCGGTAAAAACTCTGGCATTACCAAGCCTTTGTAAGAAATGACATTTGAAGCCAAACTCGCCACATAAAACATCTCGTCGTTTTGTTCTATCCGCTTTTCAGCACGACGTCTTGCAATATATAGGCAACAATCCATTGCTGCATTATCCATCCCCTCTTTTGCATTGACAAATACCTGCTCAATACAAGGCAAGGTTGCTAAGGCTTGTTCACCACATGCTTCTGTATTGGTTGGCACAGTTCGCCAGGCAATAACAGTGAGCCCTTCTTTTTCTATTTCTTCTTTAAGGATTAGTTTTGCTTGCTCAGCCTTAGACGCATCTTGGCTTAAAAAGACCATGCCAACAGCGAACAATTCAGTCGGTGTCGCGCCAAGCTCTTGTGCTTTTGCACGAAAGAATTTTTCTGGCGTTTTAAGGAGCAAACCACAGCCATCACCTGACTTGCCGTCTGCTGCGATGGCGCCACGGTGGGTTAATCGAGCTAACGAATCGATGGACGTCTTAATCAGCCAGTGGCTCGGTTTGTTATCAATGTGCGCAATGAGTCCAAATCCGCAGCTGTCTTTTTCAAACGCAGGGTCATATAAACCCGCTTGAGGGATTGAGGTATGTTTCACTCGGTTAACCTTATGTGCTTAGTTATTGAATAGACAACTTACTTACGCAAGTCGGCTAATAATTATACCAATCAGATAGATTATTTTCAATTTTGAAGAGCATATCTATTAACAAATACCATACTCTTAAGACCTACGCGACACACGCTTAGCTGAATATCAGCTTTTTAGCACCTAGCTCACTCTTTAACTAGAACATCTCTTTGAACGGCGTCAAACGTACGAACCCAAGGTTTTAATGCCGTCAAAGAAGCCGGCATCTTATTCGCTTTTTCTTCTGCTAGCTTTTTATTTTCAAAATCACCATAGATAACCACAAACCATTGCCCAGCATTTCTTTTATGTTGAAAAAAATATAATGGTTTAAGGGTGTTATGTTTAAGAATAAACTTTTTTGCAGACTCTTCTGTGGACACACCCAACAATTGCAAAGTGAAATGTTTTTTATCTCTACTTTCAAGCCATTGGTGATTCAACTGAATAGCTGTTAATGCTGCGGGTGCTTTGGCGCTAGGATTACTATTTTCTTTTATAGATACGACCTCCTTGCTATCGCTACCTGCCTCCTCTGCTTTGATGTTAGCTAGAACCACCGTTTGAGCATTAACGCTCCTCTCTACCTTAACGGCCTCTACCTTAACGGCCTCTATCTTTTCATCTGTATTCCTCAGGCCGCTCACCTTTGTTTTACTCGCCGTCTCTAAAGGAGCGTCTAACGTTGAAGAAGGCGTTTTGACATCTTTTATCTCGCTAAAGCCGCTTACTCTTGGCTGCTCAGTAATCGCTGTTTTAGCAGGAGTTTCTAGCGTTTGGCTATGTATCCGCCCTGCCGACTGAGCCTGCACAACAGTAGAAGGCACCTCCTCACTTTCTTCTTGAGGGTAAAAGATAAAAACTGAAACACCCAGCAATAAAATAGCTAGTGCTATTAACCCTATTACGGATCCTGATTTCACAAATGTAGGCTTTTCATGCCCCATAGCTGAGGTGCTCATTTGCGCTAAGACATCATTTATTCGCCCTGGCAAACCACCTGTTTCAATAAATAACACCACTTCATCTAGGCCTGCCAAATTAGTCAGGCCTGGATCGTTTTTTTGTATTATCTTTCGCGCATACTCTGTTGTCTGCCGTTGCGTAAATGGCTCTAGGTCAATCAACTGGCAACGCGACTCAACGGCCTCTCCTAGATTATCCGCAGAGCTTAATAAAACTTGCAAACAATCATAGCTGTCTGCCAATTTAAACAAAAAATCGAACTGCGCCTCGCCTAGTTGATGTGTATCTTCAATACAGATAATGACTTTTTTTTCTGCTTTTGACGCGGCTGCCAATCGCACAAGAAGCTGTTTATTATTGCCTTCCAATTCATCAAAAGCTTGAGTTAATACCTCCAATGGAGATGTTGTATCCATTAGCGATTTCGCTGGTATTAAGCAAAACTGCCAACGCTTATCCCTTTGTTTGTCAAATTGCCTAAGAAAAAAAGACTTTCCTGATTGTTCTGGCCCTCTTAATAAAATAGCTTGCCTTGTATTTGGAATAAGGTGAAGCATTAGATCAAGCCGCTGCTGCCTTTCTGCTGGGAAAAACTCCTCCAGCCCCACCTCTTCATTTAGGCGATTAAGAGACATCTCTGTCTTTTCCGTCAATCACTTTTTTAATTAACGACTCATCAGTGCAGTCATAAATAACGGCTTCACCAAGATTTTTTAGCAGCACTAGTCGAATAGAACCTGAGGTGTTCTTTTTATCGACTTTCATATGCTTTATAAAATCAGCACCGCCCATTTCTTCAGGTGCTTTTACTGGCAAGTTAGCTTTTATACATAAGGCCTTTATCCGGGCAGCCTTATCAGAGCTCATCCAACCCAACTGCACAGATAATTCTGCTGCTAAACACATTCCAGCGGCTACCGCCTCGCCATGTAACCATTCACCATATCCCATATGAGTCTCGATGGCGTGCCCAAATGTATGCCCAAAATTAAGTGTTGCGCGTATTCCAGACTCTTTCTCATCCTTCTCGACGATCTCAGCTTTTTTCTCACACGATCGTTTAATTGCATAAATTAATGCGTCCGCTTTTTGTGCTAATAGATACTCTATATTTTTTTCCAGCCAGACAAAAAAATCCACATCATTTATCGCACCATATTTTATGACTTCCGCCAAACCAGCACTTAGTTCTTTGGCTGGCAATGTTGAGAGCACTGTCGTATCGATCAAAACAGCTTTAGGCTGATAAAACGCCCCAATCATATTTTTACCCAAACGATGATTGACCCCTGTTTTTCCACCCACAGAGGAATCAACCTGAGATAACAAAGTAGTCGGGAGCTGAATAAAACTAACTCCTCTTTGATAGCTTGCAGCTGCAAAGCCGGTCATATCTCCAATCACACCACCACCCAAAGCGATCAACGTGACTTGCCGGTTACATCTGTTTTCTAATAATGAATCAAATATTTTATTTAAGTACTCTAGCGTTTTAAACCGTTCACCATCTGGCAGAATAGCGGTTCTAACGTCTACACCTACTGGTAGCTGATCGACTAACTGGCTTAAATACATTGGTGCAATCGTTTCATTCGTGACAATCAATACTTGGTTAGAGACAATGTGCTTTTCAACGAATGCTGGCTGCGTTAATAAACCCTCACCGATGTAAATAGGGTAGCTTCTATCACCAAGGTCAACATTCAATATCTCTAATTTATTATTCATTTTTTCTTTAGTTGCTCAAGAATACTTAAGATTACTTTCTTACTACTTGTTTTGTTTGTGCTAACAACGATGTCTGCAATTGATTCATAAATCGGCGCTCTAAGTCGCATTAATTCTTCCAGCTTCTTCCGTGGGTTGTCAATTTGCAATAAAGGCCTTTTTGTATCAAATTTTGTTCGGCTTAACTGCTGCTCAACAGAACATTGTAAGTATATAACCCAGCCTGTTTCCGTTAACACTTTACGATTTTCTTCGCTTAAGACAATACCACCACCTGTTGCAATGATAGCGCCATCCAATACCGACAGTAACTTAAGTTTATCGGTTTCTCTAGACCTAAAACCTTCTTCCCCTTCAAGCTCAAAAATTAAGGATATTTCTACCCCTGTACATTTAATAATTTCTGCATCTGTATCATAAAATGCTTTATTTAAACGCCGCGCTAACAGTTTACCAATCGTTGATTTGCCGGCTGCCATTGGGCCCACAAGATAGATATTATTTTTTTCTGGCATGAACTTTATCTTATTCTGAAATTTGCTAGAACTATATCACGAGCATTTCATAGCGCGTGCAATGTATTACTTACAACAAGTACAAGCACATAAAAAAACGGGGCTTAGCCCCGTTTTTTTATCCATCTATCGTTTTTAATTAACCGCTAAATTATCTTTTAATATTTTAGGTGTAATGAAGAATAAAAGCTCTCTGTTATTATCTTGCTTAAAGTCTTTCTTAAATAACACCCCAACACCCGGCAAATCTCCAAAGAAAGGAACTTTACGAACACTGTGATCTTTCGAACGCTCATAGATACCCCCTAAGACAACTGTATCGCCATTATTTACCAGTACTGTCGTATCTACTTCCTGTGTATTAATTGGCACACCACCCGGTTGAACATTTGAGAAATCTGGCGAGTCCTTCGTTATATTTAACTCTAAGTTAATGCGGTCATCTGGTGTAATTCTTGGCGTCACCGATAACTTTAACTCTGCCTCTTCAAAACTCGTTGAAGTAGCGCCCGAAGAGGATGCCTCTTGAAATGGAATTTCAACACCTTGACTGATTTCAGCTTCAATTTGATCAGACGTAATAACACGGGGGCTTGAAATAACTTCACCTTTTGCTTCCGTCTGTAATGCTGATAGCTCTAATTGCAACAATGAACTTCCAATCTTACCAACTACAAATTGAATGGCCCCCGCTGGCGATGCTGCGGGCAAATCCACTAATAAACCTTCACTGCCGTTTACATCAAAAATATTCCCCCCTGCAACCTCAACACCATTTCCTAGGGCACCAGCAGCAATTGCAATTGAGTCATTACTTTGATCAACACCACTTAAACCAAACCTTACCCCCAAATCTCGTGTAAAGTCATCATTTGCAATCACAATTCTTGACTCAATCATCACTTGGCGAACAGGGCGGTCTAAACGCTCAATAATTCTACGAATTTCAACTAATTTATCCGTTGTTTCTTGAACCAATAAAGTATTCGTTCTTTGATCAACAGAAACTCCTCCTCTACTTGAGATTAGTTTTGTATTCGAATTGCTATCCCCGCTGCCACCCGTTGATTTTAGGATGGTCACCAAATCAGAGGCTTTCGCATAACTAATCTCAAAAAACTCCGTCAATAATGGTGATAGCTCTACTACTTGTTTTTTAGCTTCCAACTCTAATTTTTCTTGTGCCGCTACCTCTGCCTGCGGCCCAACCATCATAACGTTACCTTTTACACGCTTAGCTAAGCCTTTACTTTTTAAAATAATATCTAAAGCCTGGTCCCATGGCACATTATTTAACCGTAAAGTCACGCTACCACCCACTGAGTCACTAGCCACCAAATTCATATCCGTAAAGTCTGCAAGCAGTTGTAATACAGAGCGAACCTCTATGCTTTGGAAATTTAAAGATAACTTCTCCCCCGTATAAGGAAATTTATCTGCTGCCAACTCTTCTTGTTCTTGTTTTGTTAATGGCTTGAACTCAATAGTTAACAACTCGTTCATTTGATACGATAAAAACTCATAATGACCAATTGCCGCAATTGATAACTTTGTATCGCGACCAGATCGCATCACATCAATAGTTTTTACAGGTGTAGCAAAATCTAATACATCTAATCTATTAGCAAGCTCAGGAGGTAACGTAGTGTCTTTAATATCTACAATAACTTTGCCACCTTCCTGCTTAACATCCACAACCGAAGAGGTATTTGTAAGGCTCACCAAAACACGCCCTTCACCTTCTTCACCACGTCTAAAATCAACAGCACTAACTAGTTTATCTGTCGCTTTTACTGGTGCTATTGTTGCACTAGGGCTGCTAATCACAGGAGCACTGGTCACATTACCTAAAGTTATAAAAATGCTTTTACCTTCTACTTTCGTTGCATAAGGCGCAGCATCATTCAGGTTTAGTACCACTCGCGTTCTTCCTCCTGCTTCTAACGCTCTGACACTAATAGCTTTACCAATATTAATTGGTATGGTGGCTTTACCAACACCATTACTTACCCCTAAAAGATCTATAGCTATTCTAGCTGGGTTATCTGTACTAAAACTTTTCAACTGATCTGGTGCAGAATCCAGCGACAACTCAAGCTGTACTTTATTCCCAGGCAAACCAGAAAATTGAATGTCTTTAAGAACAGCTGCTTGTACCGACATCATTGACATTGAAGTCCAACATGCCATAGCAAATATTCCTTTTATTAGCCGAGCTTTTTGCTTTGCTATGCCCCATCCACTTGCATTTGACTTGTGCATGACTTTTCCCTTATTTACATGTTTCATTATCAATATTCTCTTCTTTATTCAACAAGAGCCAAAGAAGCTTCTCTTTCACGCCACTTACCCGTTGTCGTAGCTACCCATTCTGCAAGATTAATTTGATGGTCTTGTATAGCTGTAATTTTGCCAAAATTTTGACCTAAATAATTGCCGGCCTGAACGCGATGAATAACCCCATCATTCGCCTTCACTAGTGCCCACAACTCATTATTTTTGGAAAGGATGCCAACCATACGTAATGTATCTAACGGGTAAGCCTCTAACTCTTCTTTTGCTCTTTCTAGGTCAGGCCCAGGCCCCTCAACACTTGCCACTACATCAATTGCTTGGGGCTCTTCAAGCTTCTCAAAGGGGTTACGCAAGCCATCAGAAACATAGATGTATGATTCATATGATTTAATAATTGGCATTGGCTCAATTGGGGTTGCCGGCTTTGACTTTACTTGTGCAATATAAGTTTTTAAATCATCAAAATCTTCACTAACACATCCGCCCATCAAGGATATCAATGCAACAGAACTTAGTAGCTTACTCAAATTAAATCGGGCCATTATTTATCACCCTCGTCTAAATAACGATAGGTTTTCGCTATTGCATTCATTGTCATCTGCCCACTTTTCTCTGTAGGCTTTAGAGCCACATTGTGAAGCGTAACAATACGTGGTAATGCCGCTAAATTACTGACGAACTTTCCAAACTCGTGGTAACCACCCACCACTGTTAACTTGATTGGTTTTTCTGCATAGAAGTCTTTTCGTCTCTCAACTGAAGGCTGAAATAAGCTAAATTCCAACCCACTCGCTAAGCCTGCTTGCGAAACATCGACTAACAAATCAGCAATTTGTGTTTTATTAGGCAGCTGTTGCAACATAGCACCAAACTGCTGTTTCATATCAATGAGTTGTTGTTTATAAGCCTCTAAGTTTACTGCCTTCGCTTGTTTTCGCTCGAATGTTTTTTTTAAAACGATCTCTTGTTTCTCAGCTCGCTCCAAATCACTCAGCTGATCAAGCGTGTCATAGTAAATCCACGCAGCAATCAAAATGACGCACATTATTATTATAGACACTACCTTAATGCCAAAAGGCCAATTACCTGCTTCTTTAAAATCCCAGTTTATATCAGCTAAATTCATCTAATTTCCCTCCACGGGTTCCCCAACTTTAGCCTGGACGACTTTTAGGGTAAAACTGTTTGCATCAACGCCTTTTGAACGAATCACATTTAAGTCGGTCCCCTTAAGCCAAGGTGATTGTTCTAAATTTCGCATATAAGCAGACACTCTTGTATTCGATTGGGCACTACCCTCGATGCTTAGTTTTTCTCCACTTTGAGTAAATTTAGTAAGGCGCACACCCTCTGGTACCGTTTTAGCTAACTGATCAAACATATGTACAATTTCAGGCCGACTACTTTGCAAACGTTGAATGACTTCCATCCGAGCAAGCAACTTACTTTTTGTCCTATCAAGCGTTTGAATTTCCTTGATTCTTTTATCTAAAACAGATATCTCATTTTGAACAAAGTGATTACGATTATGTTGCGTCTCTATCAGCCCATCAATCGAAAAATGCACCACTGCCATTACAAAAATTGACACCAACACACCTAAACCCAGGAAAATCAAAAAGTCGACTTGGCGCTGCTTTCGCAGTTCTTCACGCCACGGAAGAAGGTTAATTTTAGCCATTAATCAAAACTCCTTAATGCAAGACCTGTTGCAATCATCATTGCTGGCGCATCATTACTAAGTGCTTGTGTCTTCACTTTCCCAGCCAACGACATCTGAGAAAACGGGTTCGCTACTGTCGCGGGAGTACCTAACTTTTCCTCCAACAATGCATCAACACCTAATAATGAAGAAGTGCCACCAGAAAGAATAATATGGTCTACGCTATGTTGTGCACTAGATGAGAAAAAGAATTGCAATGAACGTCCAATTTGTTGGCACATCACATCTTTAAATGGGTCTAACACCTCTGTTATATAACTGTCTGGCAAACCA
The DNA here is from genome assembly GCF_019090545.1 of Cycloclasticus sp. NCBI lineage: Bacteria > Pseudomonadati > Pseudomonadota > Gammaproteobacteria > Thiotrichales > Piscirickettsiaceae > Cycloclasticus > Cycloclasticus sp. Next base: position 19,091 of record NZ_JAHRVT010000002.1, read on the forward strand.
CCATGTTTTTTGGCCATCCCGGCCTCTTCGTACGAAAGTCCATATCGACGTTGAATCTCTTCTGTTAATTGTTTGCCACCAAAACCCTGCTCTCGAGAGTAAATTACTTTATTCTTATGAATAATATTAAGTGTCGTCACAGTGGAACCCGTATCAGCGATGGCAATCGTTGCCTCAGGACCATAATCAGGCAACCCGCTTTGCAAAAGTCCATAAGCATTTTCCAGTGCATATGCTTCCACATCCACTATTTTGGCCTTCAACCCAGCCAAATCCAATACTGCCACCCTATCATCTATATTCTCACGCCTTGATGCTGCCAGCTGCACATCTATTAAACCAGCATTTTTTTCATTTGGGCCAATAATACTAAAGTCTAGGTTAACTTCGTCCAGAGCGTAAGGGATATATTGGTCAGCAACCATTTCAACCTGCGCTTCAAGCTCCTCATCATTTTCAGGCACTGGGATTGTAACAATTTTAGTAATAACTGCAGAGCCAGAAACAGACAACGCAGCTTGCTTTAGTTTTGTACCTGAACGCTCAATAACCGTAGACAAGGTATGCCCGATAGCTTCAATATCTGCAAAATTATTATCAATAACCGCATTTTCAGGTAGCGCTGCAACAGCATAGCTTTCTACACGATAACGCGAACCATGCCGACTGAGTTCAATTAGCTTAATCGCTGATGAACTAACATCAATACCTAATACATTAGGGTTATTACGTTTGAAAAAAGACATCCTGTATTTCCCTTCTCTTTAATCGTTCTTATAATCACACAAAGAACTTTATAAACAATTTAAATATAACTAAACAATAAAATCAATAACTAACGGCGTTTTCTTTGAGTATAGCCTCACTTTTGAATATATGTACCTTTATTCTAAAAAAATTCATTAAGCCCCAGTTAATGTGATTTTCCTCACAATGCTTATACAATAGCTCACTTTCACTTAACCCTTCGGTTACTTTTACACCTAAAATTTAGAATGAATCAACAACCCAACGCTTCCTCACTTTTTAAAAAAATCAGCATATCTATTTTTTTGATAGGTGTGATTTTTATTGGTGCCCTCGGTTTATACATCAAATTTTCAATAATACCCGACCTCCCTGATGTCAATCTCTTAAAAAATATCCAGCTCCAAACCCCTATGAGCATCTACAGCCGAGACGGCTTACTCATTGCTAAATTTGGTGAAAAAAAACGCATTCCTACACGTTACGAAGACATTCCAACGACCCAAATCAATGCCTTTCTTGCCGCTGAAGATAAAGACTTCTTTCAACACTCAGGTGTCGATTTTATTGGGCTTCTGCGTGCCACAGGCCAGCTTCTATTAACTGGCGAGAAGAAACAAGGAGGCAGCACCATTACCATGCAGGTCGCCAGAAACTTCTTTCTCACGAAGAAAAAAACGTATTCGAGAAAAATACGTGAAATCCTCTTATCTTTTATTATTGAAAGAGAGCTAAGCAAACAAGACATTCTAACGCTTTATCTAAATAAAATTTACCTTGGCCATCGCTCGTACGGTATAGCAGCAGCCGCTCAAGTGTATTATGACTCAACACTGTCAGATCTCTCTTTAGCCCAGCAAGCAATGATTGCTGGACTTCCAAAGGCACCTTCCGCCTTCAACCCAATCTCCAACCCAGAGAGATCGCTCCTTCGCCGTAACTATGTTCTTAACCGATTACTAAGTCTTAACTACATTAGTCAACCGGAGTTTAATGCCGCCATTGCCGAACCCATTACCGCTCGCTTACATTCTGCTTCTGTGGAAATTGAAGCACCTTATGTTGCAGAAATGGTGCGCAATAAAGTTTATGAAATATATGGTGATGAAATTTATACCAGCGGCATGCATGTTGTCACCACTCTCGACAGCACTCACCAAAATGCTGCCAATCATGCCGTTAGAAAGGCCTTACACGCCTATGATCGGCGCCACGGGTATCGCGGTATTTTAGACCATATTGACTTAGACAATATCGACACCAACGACTTAGATTTAAGTCCTTTATCATCGTATAAAAAAATTGGTGAAACAGAACCCGCCATTGTGACCGCTTTAACGGACAAGAGCGTTACTGCCATCACCTCAGATAAAGTACTAGTCGAAATTACTTGGGAAAACCTGAAATGGGCATGGCCATATATCAACGAAAATAAGCAAGGCAAAAAGCCAACCTCAGCCGCTGAAATTTTGGCTGTTGGTGATATTATTCGGGTTCGTCAGCAACCTAATACTGATATTTTTGAGCTTACCCAAGTGCCTAACGTTTCTGGCGCGCTCGTTTCAATTAACCCAAACGATGGTGCTCTCACTTCTCTTGTTGGGGGCTATGATTATTACTCCAGTAAATTTAACCGTGCCTTTCAATCTCAACGCCAACCGGGGTCTGGCTTCAAACCTATTTTATACTCCGCCGCCCTATCTAAAGGCTATACAACGGCTACGTTGATTAATGATGCTCCTGTCGTTTTTGATGACGCAGGCCTCGAACAGCAATGGCGACCAGAAAATTATAGCGGCAAGTTCTTTGGCCCTACCCGTTTACGTGAAGCGCTTATTCACTCAAGAAACCTAGTCTCAATAAGAATTCTACGGGACATCGGCACAAAATATGTACGAAACTTTGCCGGACGTTTTGGCTTTAACCCCTCCTCACTACCAAACAACCTCTCCTTGTCCCTTGGTAGCGGTAGCGCTAACCCATACAAAATGGCAACCGCTTATTCTGTCTTTGCTAATGGCGGCTTCAGTGTAAGCCCTTATTTTATCCAACAAATTACTTCTGCCTCTGGCGAAATACTCTTCCAAGCTAATCCAGCTGTCGCCATCATCGACAAGCAAGAAACGCCACAAAGCAAAAATCTACTTGCCGACTCAGCAATGACAACGCCGCTAATAACGCCTACGCTATTAGATAACAACACACCCATTGACCCCATCGTTGAGCCTCCTATTAGAAAAGCTCCTCGTGTTATTTCCCCACAACTTCACTTTCTTATTAATTCTTTATTAAGGGATGTTGTCAACCGAGGAACCGGGAGAAAAGCCCTTTCTTTAGGTCGCTCAGACCTAGCAGGTAAAACGGGCACGACCAATGATCAAAGGGATGCTTGGTTCAATGGATTCAACCCTTCATTGGTTGCCGTTGCTTGGGTTGGCCTTGATAACGGCAAACCATTAGGCAATAGAGAAACAGGTGGCCGCGCCGCCTTACCTATTTGGATTGACTTTATGAGGGAGGCACTTAAAAACACACCTAATATCCCCCTCTCACAGCCCGACGGCATTGTTGGTTTATTAATTAACTCTGAGACAGGGTTAAAAACAAACCCTTCAAACCCAAAAGCTATTTTTGAATATTTCCGAGAAGAAAATACACCGCCAGCTGATAATAAAAATAATGAATTCAGTAACTCGTCCCTAGGAAAACAACCCTCCATCGAAGAGTTATTCTAAAACACGCGATCTAGCTACCAAAAAAAACGCACTTAAAAGTGCGTTTTTTGTAGCAATTATTAAACGTTACGGCTATTAACGTTCGTCCAGTGACACATAATCACGTTTTGGAGAACCTTTGTATAGCTGACGTGGACGACCAATTCTACCGTTTGGATCAGCCATCATTTCTAACCAATGTGACACCCAACCAGATGTTCTAGCAAGTGCAAACATCACCGTGAACATACTGACAGGAATACCAAGTGCCTTATAAATAACACCCGAATAAAAATCAACATTTGGATACAACTTACGCTCAACAAAATACTCATCTTTCAATGCAATTTCTTCAAGCTTCATTGCTAATTCAAACATCGGATCTTGCGTGCCCGTCTCTTCAAGCACCTCGTAGCATACCTTTCTAATAATCGTTGCTCTAGGATCAAAATTCTTATATACACGATGTCCAAAACCCATGAGTTTAAATGGGTCATTCTTATCTTTGGCTTTTTCTAAGAATTTAGGAATATTTTCCACACTGCCAATTTCGTCCAGCATTGTCAGCACCCCTTCATTAGCACCACCATGGGCAGGCCCCCATAACGCTGCAATACCCGCTGAAATACAAGCAAATGGGTTTGCACCTGTACTGCCTACCAACCTAACTGTTGAAGTACTCGCATTTTGCTCATGGTCAGCATGCAAAATAAACAATAGATTCAGGGCTTTTGCTGCAATCGGGCTAACGACATAATCCTCACAAGGTACTGAAAACATCATGTACAGTAAGTTTTCACAATAATCTAAATCATTACGCGGGTAGACAATTGGCTCACCGATTGAGTGCTTATAACAAGCCGCAGCAATCGTAGGTAATTTAGAAATCAGCCTGTGCGCCGAAACCATCAAGTGCTCTTCATCATTCATGTTTAAACCATCATGATAAAAAGCCGCTAACGACCCTACCACACCCATCATCATAGACATAGGATGAGCATCATGACGAAAACCATCAAAGAACTTTTTCAACGACTCGTTAATCATCGTATGACGGCGAATAATATTACTGAAAGTTGCAAACTCTTCCGCATTTGGCAATTCACCATGAATTAACAAATACGCTGTCTCGATATAGTTACTATTTTCAGCCAACTGCTCAATGGGGTAGCCGCGATGCAACAACACGCCTTTATCGCCATCAATAAACGTAATTTCACTTTCACAACTTGCAGTTGTTCCAAAACTAGGATCGTGTGTGAAGTACCCTAGTTCACCCGGTATTCCTTTAACATCAATGGTTGAATTACCAAGCGTGCCCTCAAGTAATGGCAGCTCTACACTTTTCCCAGTTGTATTATCTGTTAGCGTTAAATTTTTTGACGACATTTATAACTCCCTATCTATAAATAGTGCTATCTCACTACTTACGCGCAATAAAAACATGCACTCATTAAAAATAATTTGAAAACTTACTCATGATTTTAACGAACTATCTTAATCAGGTCACCTAGTTTGGGCTCACGATTCGGAAAAAGATCATTCAAAAGCCTCAGTTGGTCTTCTACATGGTGAGTGATCGGCGAGTTTTTAGCCAGCAGCTTTATACTTTTATTATGTTGGCCAACCTTCACTAACACCACCTTTAACTCTTTTGCGACTTTTCTATCCTTAGCATTCAACCTTGAAAAGCTTTTAATGCTCGTAAGCACTTGCTTATCAACCTCTACAAATCTATCAGCTCGTTTTGTTGTCGCAAAAAAGACAAACGCCCTTAAGCCATCAAATACCACGGCTATTCGAACCTTGCCTTGCCCATATGGTGTTTTACCGTTAACTATCGCCTGATAGCCAGCTAACTGACCCACTGAAAAAGGCTTTTCACTGAGTGTTTTTGTTATTCCTAAGCGAGTTCTTAGAAACTCCTTAGGGGTTATTTTTTTATTTAAATCTTCTAACGTTAATTGCATCAACGCATCGTTGTTAGGGGTTGATGCAGCAATTGCGTTCGGCTTGTTCAAAATAAGCCACTGACTAGGAAACGTCAGTTTAAAATTCATCTCAGGGTGATAAAAGTGACGCCCACGAATGATTCCATCTTTCTCGCTGTCGCCAAATGTTAAGCCCTCTATTTTTTTTAAAAACGTAGTGTCTTGACCAGTCGTTCCTGAAACAACTGATGAAGCCCCTGCTCCACTTAACACTTGTTGCAAACGGGTATCATTATCGGGGTGGGTTGAAAACACACCGTGATAAGCTCGTGGCTCACGGCCTTGCTCAATAGCTAGTTTTTTATCGAACAACTCTTGATTCTTTAACGTTGAGATAACTTGTCGCATGGCAGAGGCACGATACCCCGCATTAATCAGGTACTGAACCCCTAAACCGTCGGCTTCTAACTCGTGTTCACGCCCATAACCTCTGACTATGCCCGTGCCTAACATATTCGTTAATTGTCCAGCCCCCTGCACCCCAGATGCGGCCGCAATAAGGCTTCCAATGATATTTGTTGTCGTTGCTAGGCTATGCTGACGAACAGAGTGTCTCGCTGTGACATGACCTAATTCATGACCCAACACGGCAGCCAACTCAGCCTCACTATTAAGGTACACCAATAAACCTCGAGTAATATAAATATAGCCGCCGGGTAATGCAAAAGCGTTGACTTGAGTGCTATCTAATAAGGTAAATCGGTAAATTAAGTTTTGTCGATGGCTAACACGTGCAACCCGATCACCCACCGATTGCACATACTGCTGAAGCTCTGGGTCATCATAGCGACGATATGCCTTCATTACTTGCTGACTATGCTGCCGACCTAAGGCCAGTTCTTCTTGCTCTGACATTAAGACAAAGTCACGCTCTCCCGTTACTGGGTTAACCGAGCAGCCAACACAGAGTAATACGATTATGACAATACTATAACGACTTACCATGCCTCCTCCCTAAAACACTTAAGCAAAAAAAATGCTACCTATAAGGTAGCATTTTTTTCAACTATACGCTTTAGCGTCAACTTATCCACGCTGATAACGTTTATTAAACTTATCAACACGGCCAGCCGTATCAACAATACGCTGTTTACCGGTATAAAATGGATGACACTCTGAACAAGATTCAATATGCAGTTCAGACTTACTGAGTGTTGAACTAGTTTTAAAAGCATTCCCGCAACTACAAGTAACGGCTACTTCGTTATATTCTGGGTGTGTATCTGGTTTCATAGTATTCTCTAAAAATCTGTGGCAGGACAGTACCGTCCTTAAGCTTGGTCGCGCATCATACGAAAAATGTTAGCTTTTAGCAAGTCCTTTCATTGTTACCTTTGTTCGGTATGATGTCTAATTTTATTAATTGTTCAGAAAACCCCTCATGAAAATTGTTTCAATCAATATTAACGGCATTCGCGCTGGCGAAAGAAAAGGCTTTTTTAACTGGGTACAACAACTCGATGCTGATGTACTGTGCTTACAAGAAATAAAGGCCCAAGAAGATCAACTAACTGCCGATACCTTCTGGCCCGCTAATTACCATTGTTTCTACCATCCTGCCGAAAAGAAAGGTTACAGCGGCGTCGCCATTTTTTCCAAACAAAAGCCTGACAATGTAACTAAAGGTATTGGTTGGGAAGACTTTGATGCCGAGGGTCGCTTTATTGAAGCCGCCTTTGGCAACCTAAGGGTATCATCTATTTACATGCCATCGGGGTCCTCAAAAGAATCCCGCCAAGCCTTTAAGTACGACTTAATGGATCGATTAATGCCCGTTCTACAAGAAAAACAAAAAGATGGCAAACAACATATTATTTGTGGGGACTGGAATATTGCACATAAAAAAATAGACATTAAGAACTGGCGCGGCAATCAAAAAAACTCTGGTTTTTTACCCGAAGAACGCGCCTGGCTAGACGAGCTATTTGGCAAAGAAGGCTGGGGTGATGCCTTTCGCCTTGTGAACCAAGAAGCCGAACAATATACATGGTGGTCCAACCGAGGACAGGCGTGGGCCAATAACACTGGCTGGCGGATAGATTACCAAGTTATTTCAGAAAACTTAAAAAATACGGTTGCCAATGCATCCATCTATAAAGATGAGCGGTTTTCTGACCATGCCCCCTTGATTGTTGATTACGACATCCCTACAGCCTAATTATGCCGATCTCTATCGCCCAAGGAAGTTGGCTAGGCTCTATTCGTGCCTTCTGCCAACCACCCGTCATAGCGATGCTATTTTTAGGTCTGTCTGCAGGCATTCCACTCCTATTAATTTTTTCTTCATTAGGCTTATGGCTGCGCGAAGCTGGCATTGAGCGTGCTACTGTTACTTATTTTAGTTGGGCTGCTTTGGGCTATTCTTTTAAGTTTGTTTGGGCACCCTTGGTTGATAAATTACCACTGCCTTTTTTAACCACTTGGCTCGGCTATCGACGAAGCTGGATTTTATTTTCACAGCTAATGATTATCATCTCGATTTGCTTGATGGCGTTCATAGATCCGCACCAAGATGACCTAGTTCTCATGGCTTTTGCCGCTATTTTGCTCGGTTTCTCTTCAGCGACGCAAGATATTGTTATTGATGCTTATCGCATTGAATCAGCCGAGAGCAGCCTACAGGCGCTGATGTCATCTAGCTACATTGCCGGCTATCGGATTGGCATGATTGTTTCTGGTGCTGGCGCGTTATTGCTAGCCAACCACTTAGGGTCCAGTATAGACAGCTACAGCTATAGTGCATGGCAGTGGACCTACCTATGTATGGCCAGCATCATGTTGATTGGCGTTATCACAACACTTTTGATATCTGAGCCCCGTCAAAAAATTCACTCCAATTTTTTCCACGACACCCGTGAGCATGTCCAGCTATTAACGCTTTTCACCTTGGCTGTTACGGGTTTTATTGCTGTTTATTTTTTTAGCGCCGATACGGCAAACCAACTCAAAGCAGAGCTCACCACGCTTTTCTCAAACAGACCCCTAGCCAGTGTTTTAGTCGAATTCTTCCGCCTTGGACTGGCACTGGCAGGTGCAAGCCTTGTCACCCGCCTGCTGATATCAAGTGGGCTTATTTCTTATACACTGGTCACCAAAACTTACATAGAACCCGTTAAAGACTTTTTCTCACGTTATGGTTATTCAGTTGCTTGGCTGCTACTGGCTTTGGTTGGCTTGTATCGAATATCTGATATTGTTCTAGGCGTCATTTCAAACATCTTTTATCAAGACCTTGGCTTCAGTAAGCCCGAGATCGCGAGCGTGGTAAAAACATTCGGACTACTGATGACTCTTCTGGGTGGTTTTATTGGCGGCTTACTTGTTTTACGTTTCGGCGTGATACGAATTTTGTTTATCGGCGCCTTACTATCTGCACTGACTAACTTGCTCTTTATGCTGTTAGCACAAATAGGTCACAATATGCCTATGCTTTACCTTGTGATTTCTGCTGATAATTTGTCTGCTGGTCTTGCTAGCGCTGCCTTCATTGCTTTTTTATCGAGCCTCACCAATGTTTCATTCACCGCCGTACAGTACGCCATTTTTAGTTCTTTGATGACCTTGCTCCCCAAAATATTAGGTGGCTACTCTGGTTCGATGGTTGAATTATTTGGCTATGAACAATTTTTCCTAATCACCGCGTTAATGGGGGTCCCTGTCCTTGTGCTGATCAGTTGGATTAATAAACACATTAAACTAAACGTTTAAAGGGACGTAAAAAACTACGGCACCTTGATGAATAGCTGACTAATCAACATAAAACTGTTGTTTAAAACTCAATTCCAGCGGTTTTATTACACCTTTTGGTTTTAGGCTGATATTAAATGTCACCACTTCTTTGTTCGACACTCTAAACTCACTTAAATAATAAATAGCCTTTCCTTCCGCTACTCTTCTTGATTCAAGAGTCTTTAACTGGCCCGCACGGTTAACGGCCGTTACTTTAACGTCTGCATTAACTGCTTGAGGCAACTGGCCCGGGTGTGGCTTCTTTTGAACCGACAGGTTTAACACCCCTTTATAACGGCTCCGCAAAATGCCATAAGCCGTAGCCATTTGTGGCGGCAAGGTATCAGCAGTAAACGCATTGTAATACACAATATAGTCACCAAAATCGTAAGCATTTTCTGCTGTACTCAATGTTGGGCATAACAATAAAAGTAATAAAAAGTATTTTTTAAATCGCATCTTTTTTTCCATCAAGTTGATAGAGTGCCACTTCGCCAAATAAATTAGGCCATAGCTTCATTAATGTACTTGGTCGATGATCATAATCCATGATCCCTTTTTTAGAAATCACCATTGAACGTTGATGACAAAACTGTTCAAAATCACTCACTGTACATAAATGTATGTTTTTTGTATCGTACCATTCAGCCGGTAAAGCCTTAGAAACGGGCATCCGCCCTTTCAGCGAAAGGTAAAGGCGACAGCGCCATAAACCAAAGTTTGGGAACGTCACTATACTTTTTCGTCCTACCCGCAGCATTTCCTCCAGTGTTTTATCTGGTCGATGCAGCGCCTGTAATGCTTGGGTCATAATCACGTAATCAAATGATCCATCAGCAAAATCAGTTAAACCTGCATCCAAGTCTGTCTGAATAATATTGACGTTCTTTTTTAAACAACTCAAGACATTCTGTTGGTCTATTTCTACCCCATAGCCCGTCACCTGCCGATTTCTTTGCAACCAATCGAGTAACGCACCATCACCACAACCTAAATCTAGCACCCTAGAGCCCGGCTCTACCCAATCGCAAATTTTTTCTAGTTCGGGCCTAAGCTCACTCACGGCGACACCTCAATATTTCGCATAAAGGCACCAAATGCATCGAGATAGTCGTCATTGTGCACTAAAAATGCATCATGCCCATAATTCGACTCAAACTCTAAGTAGCTAACATCTCGACCCGCCTCGGTTAATGCACTGACAATCTCTTTTGAACGAGCAGGTGAAAAACGCCAATCTGTAGTAAACGAGGCTAAAAAGAATTTTGCTTGAACTTTCTCAAATACAGCAGATAAATCGCCCCCCTCTTTTTCAGCAGGGTCAAAATAATCTAACGCCTTGGTCATTAATAAATAAGTGTTCGCATCGAAACGGTTAGCAAAAGATTCTCCTTGATATCGCAAATAGCTTTCTACTTGAAACTCAACACCGTAATCATATTTAAGTTGATCGTTTTTTAGTTCTCGACCAAATTTATCACCCATTGCATCATCAGATAAATAGGTTATATGCCCCAACATTCTTGCGACCTTTAAACCATTAGCCGGCACCGTATTATGATCATAATAACGACCGCCGTGAAAATCAGCGTCACTCATAATAGCCTGTCTCGCGACCGCATTGAAGGCGATATTTTGTGCTGATAATTTAGGGGCAGACGCAATGACGATGGCATGGCGTATCATATCTGGAAATTGAATCGCCCATTGCAACGCCTGCATACCTCCTAAACTGCCGCCCGCTACAGCGGCCCATTGACTGATACCGAGCTTATCTGCCAGTCTTTTTTGATAGTTAACCCAATCAACAACGGTCACTATTGGAAAGTCTTGACCGTAAGCTTGCGAGGTTTTCGGGTCAATACTTCGCGGCCCTGTTGAACCACTGCAGTGGCCCAAATTACAGGGCGAGACCACAAAAAACCGGTTCGTATCAATTGCTTTTCCCGGCCCTATGCATATATCCCACCAGCCTGGCTTTGAGTCGCCTTCATGATGATACCCAGCTGCATGATGATCTGCCGATAAGGCATGGCAAATTAGAACCGCATTATCTGCTGCCGAATTTAACCTGCCATAGGTTTCATAAACAATATCGTATTGCTCAATGAGCCTACCACTCTCCAACGATAACGGCTCGTCAAAATGAAGGGTTTGTGGCTCAACAATACCCACTGAATTTGTTTTAATATTAGACAATTTATTCTTTTAAGTTATAATAATATCAGTTAATATTATTTTTAATTATATCAAAAACCCTTTATATTCACCGGCCTAGTATGAATTTACTGCGCCTTAAGCGACGATAATAACATGTACCTGTATAACGAATTTGATCAAACTCTTGTCAACGAACGCGTTGAACAATTTCGCGATCAAACAAAGCGGTTCTTAAATGGCGATCTAACGGAAGAACAATTTCGCCCCTTACGCCTTATGAATGGTTTATACATTCAAACACATGCGCCAATGTTGCGCATCAATATACCGTACGGCTTATTATCAAGTAAACAGCTTCGCATGCTTGCCCACGTTTCTCATAAGTATGACAAAGACTACGGACACTTTACGACTCGCCAAAACATTCAGTTTAATTGGCCAGAGCTAAAACGGGTGCCCGATATTCTTGCTGACTTAGCAAGCGTGCAAATGCATTCTATTCAAAGTAGTGGCAATTGCATCCGAAACACGACTGCAGACCCACTAGCCGGCGTTTGTGCAGATGAAATTGAAGACCCAAGACCCTATTGCGAAATAATTCGTCAATGGTCAACTTTACACCCAGAGTTTTCATACCTGCCACGCAAATTTAAAATTGCCGTAAGCGGTTCACCAAAAGATCGTGCCGCTACGCAAGTACACGATATTGGTCTACATCTTAAAAAAAATGCTGATGGCAACATCGGTTTTGAAGTTTTAGTTGGTGGAGGACTTGGGCGCACCCCCGTTATTGGTCAAACAATTAACAACTTTATTGCTGAAAAAGACCTCTTGTCCTACCTTGAAGCGATTCTTCGCGTTTATAACCGCTTTGGCCGCAGAGATAATAAATACAAAGCCCGTATTAAAATACTCGTTCGCGAAACAGGCTTAGATACTTTTAAAGAACAGGTCGAAGCAGAATGGGCTTCCATCCGAGACAGTCAATTAACGCTAACCGACGATAACATTCAACGTGTAAAACGTTACTTCACACCACTAAATTACGAAACAGCTAACGATGAGGCTTTAGAGCAACACTTGGCTAATAGCGGTGCTTTTCGTCAGTGGTTTCAACAAAATACTAAAGCGCACAAACAATCCGGTTACCGTATTGCCTTTGTTTCGCTTAAATCACCAAAGCGTCCGCCGGGCGATGTAACCAAACAGCAAATGGAACTCATCGCCGATTTGGCTGACCAATATAGTTTTGGCCAGATCAGAACCACTCACGACCAAAACCTTGCATTAACCGATGTAAAATCCTGTGATTTATATGCCCTTTGGCAGCAATTAGCCGAGCATGACCTTGCGACAGCAAATATTGGCACGATTACCGATATGATTTGCTGCCCCGGTCTCGATTTTTGTAGCTTAGCAAATGCCAGCTCTATTGATATCGCACAAGGTATTACTGACCGTTTTACTGACAGCGCCATTGACGCTGGTAATATCAGCCTCAAAATGTCTGGTTGCATGAATGGCTGTGGCCACCATAGCATCGGTGAAATTGGTATTTTGGGTGTCGATAAAAAAGGCGAGCAATGGTATCAATTAACTCTAGGTGGTTCCGATAGCCATCAAAGTAAATTAGGGGACAGGCTTGGAAAAGCCATTGCCAAAGATGGTGTAGTAGATGCTATTGACGACATTGTTCAGGTCTATAAAGCCAACAGAATAGATGATGAAAACTTTGCAAGCACACTGCAACGCATCGGATTACAACCGTTTAAGGATAAAGTGTATGACGCTCATTAAAAACAACGAAATCGTTCAAGACCGTTGGACCAAGCTAGACGAAGAGCAAGCTCTACAAGCAGACTATAACATCATCGATCTTGCCTATTGGAATGCCAATAAAGATTCCTTAATCGCCAGCAAAGGACATCTTGGCTTATGGGTTCAAGGCGATGAAAGTGCAGAACAATTTGCAGATGACTTACAATACTTTGAGCTTATCGCTATACACTTTCCAACATTTGTTGACGGTCGTGGTTACTCACTAGCGAAAATATTACGTGAAAAGCACCATTACACCAAAGAAATCAGAGCCGTTGGTGATGTCCTACCCGATCAGGCTCTTTATTTAACACGTGTAGGCTTCGATACACTTGAATTCTCAACTAAAGAAGCTGGTTCGCTTGCCTTAGAAAAATTAAATGAGTTTAGCGTTTTCTATCAGGCTGCTACCAACTAGCAGCCTTGCCCTTATCGTTATTTTTATCAAAATAACGACAAGATACGCAAAAAAACATATTACACCACTAGCTTGCTTCTTAGCTCCCTTGCCACGCTGTAACTAAAACACCCCCTAACCGTCACACAAGCGTCATAACCTGTTGGTACATTTGATGTCCCGTTTCAATGCATAAGGACATCCAATGGATTCACTAATAAAGCTCACTCTCGGCGTCAGCTTAACGCTTGGCATATCATTCTCTACACTTTCTTTTGCTGATATTAATATCGTTAAAAAAGGTCAATATACCGAGGAATGTGGCGGTGAAGAAAGTTGCACCGAGATTTCAGCTTTTAGTCCTGTGTCGAATAGGATTTACACCACCAATGCCGAAGAGAATGAACTCAAAATTCTTAATGTAGATAGTAACGGCTGGCTCTCCGAGCACAGCACTCTGACTTTGATTGGTGGCGGCCCAAACAGTGTTACTACCTACGGGAATTGGGTTGCTGTAGCCGTAGAGGCTGTCAATAAACAAGATGATGGCAACGTTCTTATCTATGACCTTGAAGGAAATTTACAGCGGATCATAAAAGCTGGCGCATTACCCGACATGCTGACATTTACCCCGAACGGTCAATTTTTAATTGTTGCTAACGAAGGAGAGCCTGACGATGAGTATAAAAATGACCCTGAAGGTACGGTAACTGTTATCAATACAAACACTTGGATGCCTGCAACGGCTGATTTTAATACGTTTAACAGTACTAAATTAAAAAACGTGCGTATTTTTGGCCCAGGTGCGTCAGTTGCCCAAGACCTAGAACCTGAATATATTACTGTTTCAGCCGACTCCAGTACGGCTTGGATTAGCCTGCAAGAAAACAATGCTCTAGCAAAACTAGACATTGCGTCAGCGACTATCACCGATATTTATGGCTTAGGTTACAAAAAACATCAACAAAATAAAAATGCCTTTGATGCCAGCAATAAAGATAATGCAATAAACATTCAAACATGGCCAACATACGGCATGTATCAACCCGATGCTATTGCAAGTTTCGAGTATAAAGGTTCAACTTTCATTTTATCTGCCAATGAGGGCGATGCTAGAGACTACGACGGTTACAGCGAAGAAGTGCGTGTTGAAGACCTAATATTAAACCCTGACGCATTCGAAAATGCTAGAGAGCTTCAACAAATAGAGAACCTGGGGCGATTAAAAACCACCACTGCCAATGGCGATATAAACAATGATGGGGCACATGAAAAGATTTACTCTTATGGCGCACGCTCTTTTTCTATCTGGGATGAAAAAGGGTCTCGAATCTATGACTCTGGGTCTGACTTTGAACGCTTCTTAGCCACCTATGCTGATAACAACGTTGATAATGAACCATGGGAAGAAGGACGTAGTGACGACAAGGGGCCTGAACCTGAATCTATTACTACCGGTGAGCTAAGCGGTAAAATTTATGCCTTTATTGGCTTAGAAAGAGCTAATGGTATTTTTATATATGACATCTCTAATCCGCGCAAACCAAAGCCTACCGGTTATATCAACATTGAGAAGCAAGGTGACATTGGACCAGAAGGGTTAATTTTTATTAAAAAAACTGAGTCTCATGGTTGGCTAATTGTTACTAATGAGATTAGTAACACGATTAGTATTTACGAAATAAGCATTGATTAACACAATGCTTTGTTAAAAAGTCCCTGCTGATAAAACCAGCAGGGACTTTTTGTGTTCATTGCTGAAACAGCGTGCAATTTAGTTAATGATCTTACCCACTACCATTTGTGCCGATCTTTTCCGAAGCTGATATGAAATAGGCTCAAGCTTCACCCCCCGTAAGGCTAATGTGGGTAACATTTCTTGCAATACACTTAATGTTTCTGGATATGGGTGACCAATGCCCACGGCATAACCGTTTTCTAAAGCTTGTTTAATCAATATATCAAACTGTTGTTTAATCTTTTCTTCATCAATAGTGTGGTCGAGAAAAACATCACGACTAAGGACGGGCACACCTTGTTCAACGGCAATTTGCGCGGCAATAGACTGCCCAGCAGTACGACTATCAACAAAAAAATAATTTCCCTGCCGCATTGTTTTCATCACCCATTCCATATGGCCAGGATGCCGTGTTAGCAAACTCCCTTGGTGATTATTCATACCGATTGCGTGAGGTACTTTATTAAACGCTTGCAACAGGGCCTGCTCCACCTCTTTTTCTTTCATATCAATGGCTAAGGCACCCTCTTCGGCAGCTTCTCCAAGGGTTGACTGCATTGGCATATGCAGCATAACTTCGTGCCCATGCTGATGCGCAAGATTGGCCAACTGTCTGGCTTTTGGTGCATTGGGTAAAACCGCATACGTTAAGTTGGCCGATAGATTAATCAGCTGCCGGCCTTCTTCTAAACGATAACCAATATCGTCAATAATAATACTGATAACCGCCTCTGGTTTTACTTCCTCGGCGTGGCTAGGCCCTATCAAAAAAACACAAGCGATCAATAAAAAAGTCCGAGCCATAATTAACTTTTCCACCGGTCGCTCGTGCCTATCGCTTACTTTCTTAAAATATTGATGCCTTTAAGCAAATTAAGCGCTTCGTGCAAGGGGTAATCTGTACTCACTTGCTCTACTACTTTTTCTTCCTTTTCTTCTTCGCCTTCGGGGTTCACTAAATGCTTTGTTAAATCTTTTTCTTTAATTGCAACAAAATCATCTTCTAATTGTTCTAACTTTACTGCCGATAAAGTGATGTCAGGCGTGATCCCTTCAGCTTGAATTGAGCGACCTGATGGCGTGAAGTAACGCGCTGTGGTTAATTTAATCGCTCCGCCTTTATTGTTTTCTAAAATCGTTTGCACCGAACCTTTACCAAAACTTTGCTGCCCCATAATCACTGCACGCTTATGGTCTTGTAACGCACCAGCAACAATTTCTGAGGCCGACGCAGAACCACCATTAATCAACACAACAATTGGAGCACCTTTTAAAACATCATTGGGGCCTGCTTTAAAGCTCATTTTAGAATGCTCAATACGGCCTTCTGTGTAAACAATTAAACCCTCGCTTAAGAAAGCATCACTCACTGACACAGCCGCATTTAATAAACCACCAGGGTTATTACGTAAATCCAATACCAGACCTTTTAGCTCATTACCTTCAGATTCTTTTTTTAACTCAAAAATCGCGTCATTTAGGTTTTCTCCAGTCCTTGTTTGGAAGCTGGCAATTCTTACATAGCCATAGCCGGGTTCTAAAAGACGATTTTTCACACTAACCACTTTAATAACTGCACGGGTGATCTTAATTTTAAGTGGCTTCGGCTCACCTTCTCTTATAATCGTTAACAGAATATCCGTCCCTGGTTTGCCGCGCATTATTTTTACTGCATCTGACAAGGTCATGCCTTTTACTGGTTTTTCATCTAAACGAATCACCAAATCACCGGCTTCTATCCCTGCTTTAAAAGCAGGCGTATCATCAATTGGCGTAATAACTTTTACAAAACCATCTTCCATACCTACTTCGATGCCTAAACCACCAAATTCCCCACGTGTACCTTCACGCAAATCTTTAAAGGCTTTTTTATCCAAATAGGTTGAGTGAGGGTCCAAGCCCGTTAACATCCCTTTTATCGCATTCTCTAATAGGTCGTGATCACTCACCTCTTCAACATAAGACGCTTTAATTTGGCCAAATACTTCTGAAAATGCCTTTAAATCCTCTAATGGTAACGAACTGTTAACCCGTTCTTTCTCAGCCAACACGGTCCCGCCAATGCTCAACATAATACCCAGTGCAGCACCTACCATTAACACTGGCAATGTTTTACGTAAAAAATTCATATCAACTCCATTAACTTACAAAATTACCCAACGCGACCTTTTTAAACCGCTCGACACCATTGAATAGGATTCACCGGCTTTCCATTTTTTCTAATGCTGAAGTATAGACCGGCTTTTTGTTGTCCGCCACTCACTCCAACCGTTGCTATCATTTCACCCGCTTCAACCCAGTCACCCACTTCTTTGTACAACCCTTCATTGAAGGCATATAAACTCATATAGTTTGAACCATGATCGACGATAATCAACAAACCATAGCCTCTTAACCAATCCGCATACACTACTCTACCATGCGAGATAGCCTTAATGGCGGTGCCTTCGCTTGCAGCAATAACAACCCCGTCATAGCGACCAGATTGTCTTGCACTACCAAATCGCTTACGTATCGAGCCTTTTATAGGCCAAGGCAATCGACCTTTTAAGCTCTTAAAAGGTTTATTTTGCTGGGCCAACACAGGCGTATCAATAATGACTTGGCGAATACTAGCTAATAGCGTTGTTAAGCGTTTTTCATTTTCTTTTAATTCAGCCAATTCATCGGCCGCTGATTTCATCTCTTTACCTAACTGAGCCAACACCTTTTTACGTTGACTCTTAGCCGCCATTAACTGCTCGTTCTCCGTTTTTTTTGCGTCAATAAAGGTGGCTAACTCACTCAACTGATCATCTAGCGCCACTTCAACATCGAGTAATTGTTTAATACCCGCGTCCAGTGCCGTTACATTGTCCAATCTCGCTTGGTTGAAATAGTCATAGTACTGTATTACTCGACTCATCCGATCTGGGTGCTGTTGATTAAGTAACATCTTCACACGCTGTTGCTTACCCATTAAATACGCCGACTTTAATTGCTCTGCCAATAACTGTTTTTGCACCTTAGTCTGTTCTTTTAGCCTAGCTTGCTGGGCTCGCAATTGCTTAATTTTTTTGTCTGTTTCATCAAGCTTTTCATTCAGCAAACGAAGCCTTTTTGAAGACTCAGCCAAGCGTTTATCCAGTTGTTTAAGCGCCCTTTCCTCTTTAGTTTTTGATTGCTGCGTTAAAGCGATGTTTTTTTCCACCAATTGCATCCGCTCGCGCAACAAAGCCAGTTGTTTCTTTTTCTCACTCTCAGGCGATGCAAATAAGGACCCTGAACCCAGTAAAGAAACTAATATAAGCGTCGTTAAAATAAGTCGTTGCTTTAACATTCTTATTGGCTAGAGGTACTACTTTAACTGGTTAAATGAAGCAAACTATGCCCACTCATCTCGGCTGATGGACTAAGCCCCATAGCGGCCAACATCGTAGGCGCGACATCTGCTAAATCACCGCTGCTATCAAGCTGTGCAGAACGGCCAACATAAACAAAGGGCACTGGGTTGGTGGTATGCGCTGTGTGCGTCTGACCAGAATCTGGATCCGTCATTTGTTCGGCATTACCATGATCCGCCGTGATAAAAACCTCACCGCCTACTTTTTCAAGTGCTTCCAACAACCTTGCAATGCAGGCATCAATCGTTTCAACAGCTTTCACCGCTGCATCAAAATTACCTGTATGGCCAACCATATCGCAGTTTGCATAATTGGTAATAATGGCATCATATTTTTCTGATAAAACAGCCTCAACCAATTTATCTGTGAGTTCTGGCGCACTCATCTCTGGTTGTAAATCATATGTTTTAACATTTGGCGATGGAATTAAAACTCGATCCTCACCCTCATTTGGTGCGTCATCACCACCATTAAAAAAGAACGTAACATGTGCATACTTTTCAGTTTCAGCAATACGCAACTGCTTTAGACCTTTACTGGCAAGCACCTCTCCAAAGCCGTTATTTACCTCTATAGGAGGGTAGGCAACGGGCAAATCAAAATCCTCATGGTACTGTGTTAAACACACAAATTTATTCAATAACGGCACCTCAGCTCGCTCAAACTCATTGAAGCCAGTTTCTGTAAATGCCCTGGTAAATTCACGTGTTCTATCTGATCTAAAATTCATAAAAACAACGCTGTCGCCATCTTCTATTTTAATAGCCTGGCTACTGGTAGGGTGTATGCTGGTTGGCAAGACGAACTCATCTGTTTGCTCGCGTCCGTAAGATGCCATTAATCCACTAATTGCATCTTCAGCAGAATATTCTGCTTTCCCTTGGCTCAATAGGTCATACGCCAGTTGGACTCTATCCCAACGATTATCTCTATCCATCGCATAAAAACGACCTACTAAAGACACCGTTTTGCCAACACCTAACTGTTTATATAAAAGCTCCATTTTTTCTAATGACGCCTTAGCACTTTTCGGCGGTGTGTCCCTGCCATCTAAGATGGCATGCAAATAAAGCTTTTTAACACCTTTCTCAGCAGCCATTTCTATCATTGCTTTTAGGTGATCTTCATGGCTATGTACACCACCAGGCGATAATAAGCCTACAACATGTAGCGCCTTATCATCTTCAATCACATCATTTACTACATCACAAAGTACTGGATTGTTTTTAAATTCACCCGAATGAACATCATCATTTAATTGCGTAAACGTTTGCGGCAATAAGCGTCCTGCACCCAAGTGCAAATGCCCAACCTCTGAATTACCCATTTGCCTATCTGGTAACCCCACTACCGAGCCTGAACAATCTAATAAAGCTTTAGGCTTGGTTGCCCATAGTCTGTCCCAGGTTGGCGTGTTCGCCGCATTAATGGCGTTAGATTCTCCTGCCTGAGCGTAACCAAAGCCATCTAAAATCATTAACACAATAGGGCGTTTAATTAAATGTTGCTTCAAAATGCTATCTCCACAGTTTGCTTGTTATAATGGGTTAATATATGTCATCCATTTTACGATATATGCCCTTTTAATACTTTAACTATATGCAAAGACAAGCCCTATGAGCAACCTAGCTATGGACAAACTCATCGAAAGTGATGAGGAAATAAACAAAGCCGCTGATCTTCTTAAAGTGCTCTCTCACCCTATTAGGCTAAAAATCATTTGTCAGCTAGGGCATGACGAAAAAACTGTACAACAACTATTAGACAGTGTTGGCTCTACCCAAAGCAACGTCTCACAACATCTTGCAATTATGCGAAATAATGGCGTTTTACAATACCGTAAAAATGCCACTCAAGTCCTCTATAGCGTGGCTGAAAAGGCCTCTATAGATGTCGTACATTTATTAAAAAAAATCTACTGCTAATTAATCTAATACTTTAAGGCTCACCCTAAGATGGATATTTATTTGGAATTTATCAGCAATCACAGCCTGCTTTTTATTGCCTTGCTGTTTGTTATTATTTTATTGTTACAGTCTTTTTTTAGCGACATTACCCGCAAATATAAACTCATTTCCCCATCTGAAGCGATCAATCTGATTAATCGTGAAGACGCTGTCGTTATTGATACACGTACTAAAGACGAGTTTAAAAGTGGTCACATTTCAGGCGCCGTATTGATGCCGATCTCTGAGATAAAAGATAACGCTGATGCGTTAAATAAATACGAGGAACGCCCGCTAATACTTTACTGTAAGTCAGGAACACGTTCTGACGAAGCTTGCAAAACACTCAGCAAGCTTGGCAGAACTAATGTGCATGCTTTAAGCGGTGGCATCCAAGCTTGGGAAGCCGCCAGCATGCCACTCGTTAAAAAATAACCCTTTTCATCTGGAATCCATATGGCCTCTACCGAACAAACCGCTTCATCTGACAAACAATTTGCAATTCAAAAACTATATGTAAAAGACCTATCTTTTGAATCGCCTAACACACCCACTGTTTTTACAGAAAAGTGGGAACCCAAT
The DNA here is from genome assembly GCF_019090545.1 of Cycloclasticus sp. NCBI lineage: Bacteria > Pseudomonadati > Pseudomonadota > Gammaproteobacteria > Thiotrichales > Piscirickettsiaceae > Cycloclasticus > Cycloclasticus sp. The sequence continues at coordinate 40,296 of NZ_JAHRVT010000002.1, forward strand.
GTTGATATAAACTTAAACAGTAATTCCAAAAAAGCACCTCAAGACCTTTTTGAAGTCTCAATCACTGTTACCGTCACCGTAAAAAATAATGACAGCGTGGCCTACTTAGTTGAAGCGACCCAGGTAGGCATTTTCGGCGTTAAAGGTTTCTCAGAGCCTGAGTTAGGCCCACTCTTAGGTAGCTTTTGCCCAAGTGTTTTATTTCCCTATTTACGTGAAGTGGTTTCTGAGGTTGTCACCAAAGGCGGCTTCCCTCCAATGTTACTAAACCCTGTTAACTTTGATGCTTTATACGCTCAGCATAGCCAACAAAACGATATCTCCAAAGCCAATTAACTAATACGCAGATGAGCCCTAAAAAAATAGCTGTTCTTGGTGCTGGCTCGTGGGGTACCGCCATGGCTGTGATGATGGCCAGAGCAGGTCACCACATTACATTATGGGGACATAACCCGAGCCATATCAAGCAACTCCAGATTGATAATAGTAACGTTGAATTTCTTCCTGGCACCGACTTCCCCAGCACCTTAAGCGTTACAGATCAGCTGGAAGAAACCGTCGCAAAACACGATTTTTTAATGCTTGCTGTTCCCAGTCATGCGTTTAGACAAACGCTACTTAAATGTAAGCCTCAGCTTAAAAAAGATACTATCGTGAGCTGGATAACAAAAGGCTTTGAAACCGGCACAGGGCTATTAGCACATGAAATCGTCATAGAAACCCTAGGTAAGGATACAAAGTTAGCCCTAATCTCTGGGCCTAGTTTTGCACTTGAAGTTGCAGATAATCTGCCCACAGCCGTTGTAGTAGCTTCTACAGATATCGAGGTTGCCACTGAGGTTGCAGATATAATACGAAACGCTAACTTCCTGACCTTCCCAACTAAGCACCTTGCTAGCGCAGAAATAGGTGGCGCCATGAAAAATATCTTAGCCATTGCTGCCGGTATTTCTGATGGTTTAGGTTACGGAGCCAATGCTCGAGCCGCATTAATCACCCTAGGCTTAACTGAAATGGTACAACTCGGCCATGTCTATAATTGCTCGGAAAGTTCTTTTCTTGGCTTAGCCGGTGTCGGTGATTTAGTGTTGACTTGTACCGATAATAAATCACGTAACCGACGTCTTGGTTTACAGCTTGGACAGGGCAAAAAAATTGATGACGCAAAACAAACGATTGGCCAAGAAGTAGAAGGCATCCATGCTGCTCGTGAAGTGCATGCTATTTGTGAAAAGTGGTCACTCGATATGCCCATCTGCATTCAAACATACCGAATTTTGTATGAAGGATTAGCCCCTGACGTAGCCGTTAGATATTTGCTCAGCCGCGCTCAATTGGCCGAACCTCAGCTAGACTAGTTTTTACCATTCGAAATCATGTTGGCGCCATGCTTCATACACCGCTACAGCAACTGAGTTTGATAAATTAAGACTTCTATTACCCTCCTTCATTGGAATTAAAAGTCGCTGCTGCTCTGGTAAGGCTTCAATAAATGCCTTTGGCAAGCCTCTCGTTTCAGGACCAAAAACCAAGGCATCGCCAGCTTGATAGCTGACCTGCGAATAATTACTTTTTGCAAACCTAGAAAAAGCAAACACCCTGTTTGGTTTTTCGCCGTCTAAAAATTCATCAAAATTTTGATATTCCTTCACATCCGCCACGTCTCGGTAATCCATCCCTGCTCGCCTTAACTGTTTATCGTTAATTTCGAAACCGAGCGGGTGAATTAAACTTAAACGCACCCCAGCATTAGCGCAAAGGCGCATTACATTACCCGTATTAGGAGGAATTTCTGGTTCAAATAAAACGACATGGATCATGATGATATTAACCTTGGGTTAACTGGTATAATTGAGCATATTATCTCACTATCAGTCAGCAAATGTTACACCCTAAATTAGCCTCTTACTTTTGTGGAATGCGATTCCAAACACCCGTTGTCTTACTTTCTGGCTGTGTTGGCTTCGGTCAAGAATACACCCGCGTAGAGGGTTTTTCTCATCGAGATATTGGCGCTGTTTGTCTTAAAGGCACCACGTTGAGCGCCCGCCCTGGAAACCCAACACACCGCGTTTACGAAACCCCATCGGGCATGTTAAACGCGATTGGCCTGCAAAACCCCGGTGCCAATAAGGTTGTTGATGAGATACTTCCTTCGCTAAATTTCCAAGAAACTCGTTTTATTGCGAATGTTTCTGGCTCCACTATTGAAGAATACACTGAGGTAACACGGCTTTTTGATCAATCTGCTATTGATGCCATAGAAATTAATATTTCTTGCCCGAATGTAAAAGAAGGTGGTGTGACATTTGGCAACGATCCTGACATGTCTGCACGCGTGGTAGAAGCCTGTCGATCCGTTACCAACAAACCACTAATTACTAAACTATCCCCCAATCAAACAAATATTGCTGACAATGCACAACGTTGTATTGACGCCGGTAGCGATGCCTTTTCAGTCATCAACACCTTAATGGGCATGGCTATCGACACCAACACAAGAACCCCCATTATTGGTAATGTACAGGGCGGGCTTTCTGGCCCGGCAATTAAACCCATTGCTTTATTGAAAGTTCATCAAGTCTATCAAGTCTGCAAAGCACATAATATTCCTATTATTGGCCAAGGCGGTATCACTACCGCTAATGATGCGCTTGAGTTTATTATTGCTGGAGCTAGCGCAGTTGGTCTTGGTACAGGGCTATTCTATGACCCCTTACTGAGTAAAAAAGTTAATGATGGGATAGTCGATTATCTCGATACACACCAACTTAACCACTTTTCTGAATTAATCGGTAGCCTCGACTGTTAAGCACTAAAATCTTTAATTTTCCGAGTTAAGGTATTTCGCCCAAGGCCTAGTAATTTTGCCGCTTCTTGCCGGCGCCCCTTGGTAACATCCAATGCTTGCATAATTAATACTTTTTCTACCGAAGCCACCACCCTTTTCGCCACATCTGCTTCCCCTGCTAATAATCTTTTAGTAATATCTTCTTTTGCAGCGTCTAACCAGTCACCCTCAACCATCACTTTTTCTGTCGAGGTGATATTTTTCAACTCATCAGGTAGGTCATCTAACTGAATGATGTTGCTCGGGCACATTGCCGTTAATAAATGACAGGTATTTTCAATTTGCCTTACGTTGCCCAACCAAGGCAAACCTGACAGATACCGCATGGATTCGTCATCCAACAACTTCACATCATCTTCCAACTCGCTGGCAGCCTTAGCTAAAAAATGTTTTAGAAGTAATGGAATATCTTCGCGACGTTCTCGAACCGGAGGGATTTTGATACGCACCACATTTAAACGATGGAATAAATCTTCTCTAAAAAGTTTTTCTTCAACAAGTTTTTCTAGCCCCTGATGTGTTGCCGCAATAATACGCACATCCACCTTTATTGGTTGATGACCACCGACAGAAAAGAACTCTCCATCTGACAGTACCCGCAATAAACGTGTTTGCATATCTGCTGGCATATCACCAATTTCATCTAAAAACAGCGTCCCACCATCGGCTTGCTCAAAACGCCCTTTTCGACGACTCGTTGCGCCAGTAAATGCCCCTTTCTCATGCCCAAATAGCTCAGACTCTAATAAATCTTTAGGAATCGCCGCCATATTTAACGCTATAAACGGTTTATCTCTTCTTAAACTATGTTGATGAAGGGCCTTGGCAACTAATTCCTTACCGGTGCCTGATTCTCCATTTACCATCACCGTAATATTAGACTTTGACAAGCGCCCAATCGCCCTAAAAACAACCTGCATAGCTGGAGCACTACCAATAATGCCCGACTCACTGGCCTCATCTTGAGTATCAGGTTGCTCAACAGCGCTTGTTTTCTTTTTAAGGTGCTCGTAGGCTCGTTCAACTTGATTAACAACCTCATCAACATCAAAAGGTTTAGGCAAATATTCAAAAGCACCACCATCATAGGCAGACACCGCACTGTCCATATCTGAATGAGCCGTCATCACAATCGCAGGTAAATCTGGATAATGTTTCTGTAGTTCTGCAAGGAGTTCAATGCCACTTTTGCCGGGCATACGAATATCAGTTAGCAACACATCCGGCTTATCTTTACGCATAAGATTTAGAATACCCTCTGCACTTTCAAAACATGTGACTTGGTGCCCCTCTCTTTTTAATGCTGTTTCCAACACCCATCGAATAGAACGATCATCATCGACCACCCATGCTTTTATCTTTTCACCCATAATTAATACTATCCATTTATCTGATGCTTACGTTTTACTCGACAACCCATTAGGTATTACACTCCCTAGTTATCCTGCTTTTTCTAGCGGTAATATTGTTGAAAAAACCGTGTGGCCCGGTTCACTGGCCACTTCTATAATGCCACTATGGCGCTGCACATTTGTCTGAGCTATTGATAAGCCCAAACCTGTTCCGTCAGTTCGCCCAGTCACCATTGGGTAGAAAATTTTTGTTTGCATCTCTTTCTCGATGCCAGGCCCATCATCAATTACATCAATTTTTACCGCTAACTTTCTAGTCTCATCACCTATCGTAAAATTTCGATGTATTCGCGTTCTAAGGATAATTTCACCACCATCTTGAACAGCTTGCGTTGCATTCCTAACTACATTTAGTAATGCTTGAATAAGCTGATCTTTATCTGCCTTGATATCTGGAAGACTAGGATCATAATCTGCTCTTATGATGACTTTTTCATTAACCTCGGCTTCCACTAATTGCCTTACACGTTCCAAAATCACATGTATATTAATGTATTGATGATTCGGTAACTCTGATGACCCCAACATTCGATCAACTAGCGTTCTTAAGCGGTCCGCCTCTTCGATAATAACGTGTATATAGTCAGAAAAATCACCATTTAACTCTTTTGATAGCAACTGAGCAGCCCCCCTAATACCACCTAATGGGTTTTTAATTTCATGGGCAAGCCCTCGTAACATATTGGTCGCTAGTTCATTTTGTGCTAATAATTTTTCATCATGATCGATCTGTAAATAGTAATTAAAATCAACGATTTCAACGAGCAGCTCTTCTTCATCGTCATTACTATTATTTGATAATGGTGTTGCTGATAAACTTACGCTTCTTTTTGTTCCAACGGGGTGGCCGATGGGAACCAAGTGCTCAGTCACTTTTGACCCTAGTTGCCGGCTACGCTGAAACACCTTATTGATATCAAAGCGTGCGGTTTCAAACAGGTTTTCTGCCTTCGCGCCAATGGCTTTACGTTCACTGATATCAAGTAATTCTTCAGCTGCATTGTTTATATAAACTAACGCATTTTTTTCGTTAAACAGCAATATACCGACAGACAGTTGTTCCATGACAGAATTTGGCATAAAGGTGTGTTTTTTCATTCTAGATACCTAGCAATTAATGCGCCAAGTAGTATGAGGCGCCCTCTTTAATAAACATAGGTCTCATCATACTCGTTAACAGAAATTTTATGCACCAGTACAGTGCATTTTTATTTTAACGTCCCATTGTTAAACGCTTTATATCTTTATGATGCTGTGCTTCTTTGTAAATAAAAAGTCACACTGGGGCTAGTTATTTTTACCTCACCATTCTTATCTATTACTTGCACCTGAACAACATGCGCACCACGCTCCACCCCCTCAAGATTGAAGCCTTCTTGAACCACCCCATCAAGTAATAATTCAACCGTATCTTCTTCTTGCAAAGCCGGCTGCAAATCATATGTAACATTCACAATACCTTGATTACTCCTAACCGTTCCCTGCTCAATGGGTGAAATAATACTAATATGATCATAAGGAATATTGGCTTCAGTTAACTCTTTGCGCTCTTCTGAAGTCACTATTTTTTTTGTAGGAATATTAGGTGCCTCATAAGTCATAATCGGCGGCACAATCACTTTCTCTGCACCTTTAACAGGTGTGTCGGAGTAGGCTGTTTTCCCTTGTTTATTGATATATTTATAAACATCGGCTTGCACAAAACCCGCTAAAAAAATTGTGATTAAAATAATACTTCGCTTCATACCCTGCTCCTTTATGACTGTGCTATGCAACCATAAGACCATATTTCTTAAAATTTGTGCAAAAAAAACCCCGCAATAGCGGGGTTTTCATTACATCAATGCAATTTTACAAGCTGTAGTACATATCAAACTCAATCGGGTGAGTGCTCATCCTTAGGCGAGTCACTTCTTCCATTTTTAATTTAATGTAGCCATCAATCATATCATCAGTAAACACACCGCCCTCAGTTAAGAATGCACGGTCTTTATCCAATGCAACTAGTGCTTCATCAAATGAAGTCGCTACTTGTGGAATTGCAGCTTCTTCTTCTGGTGGCAAATCATAAAGGTCTTTATCCATAGCTTCGCCAGGGTGGATCTTATTCTTAATACCATCAAGACCCGCCATTAACATGGCTGAGAAACATAAGTATGGGTTTGCCGTTGAATCAGCAAAACGCACTTCAATTCGACGACCTTTAGGGTTTGCTACAAAAGGAATTCGAATAGATGCTGAACGGTTACGTGCAGAATAAGCCAACATAACAGGTGCTTCAAAACCCGGTACTAAACGTTTGTAGCTGTTTGTTGAAGCATTTGCGAAGGCGTTAATTGCCTTAGCATGTTTAATAATACCGCCAATATAAAACAAGGCTATTTCAGATAAACCGCCATATAAATCACCAGAAAATAATGCTTTGCCGTCTTTAAAAATTGATTGGTGAACATGCATACCATTACCGTTATCACCAACGATTGGCTTCGGCATAAAAGTAGCTGTTTTGCCATAGGCGTGAGCAACGTTTTGAACTACATATTTAAGCTCTAAGACCTCATCTGCTTTCTTCACCAATGTATTGAACACTGTGCCAATTTCACACTGGCCCGCTGTTGCTACTTCATGGTGATGAACTTCAGTCTCTTGACCCATTTCTTCAAGCGTTAAACACATAGCCGCACGCATGTCATGAAGAGAATCAACAGGAGGGACTGGGAAATAACCGCCTTTTGTACCAGGACGGTGACCCATGTTGCCACTTTCATAATCTTTTTCTGAATTCCAGCCCGCTTCTTCAGAGTCTATTTTATAAAAAGACCCCGACATGTCTGTTTTCCAACGAATATCATCAAATACAAAAAACTCATTTTCTGGACCAAAATAAGCCGCGTCACCAATACCTGTTGACTGAAGATACTCTTCTGCTCTTTTAGCAATTGAGCGAGGGTCTCTTTCATAGCCAGACATATCGCTAGGCTCAACAACATCACAACGGATAATCAGCGTTACGTCATCAAAAAATGGGTCTAAAACAGCTGTTGATGGATCTGGCATCAAAATCATGTCTGACTCATTAATACCCTTCCAACCTAGAATGGAAGATCCATCAAACATTTTGCCGTCCTCAAACACATCAGCATCTACCGTATGTGATGGAACTGTTACGTGTTGTTCTTTACCAATAGTATCAACGAAACGGAAATCAACAAAAGCGACTTCTTTTTCTTTGATCAAATCTAATACATCTTGTGCTGACATGATTACTCCTAAAGTTTTTTAAATGATTGCTTCTAAAATTAAGTTAGCTCGACATTTTGTGCACATAATATGCCAAAACATAACTTGTTGTATTTTACGGATATTTACCTTTTTCACGGCTTAAAATCCCAATATTGGTGCATTATTTACACTAGCCGCACCAATTTTGGGCAATTTAAACAAATAACACTTTTACATCCGTCACCTCTGGAAGTGTTAACGTTTTCTTTTTAAATTTTTCTGACACATCCCGTGCTTCACTAATATTATTAATGACCTCTAAAGGAAGCTCTATTTCAACCTCTACCTTACCATCCAGATAATGAAGGGTGACATTTGACACTCCGTCTTTTTCAGCAATGCCTTCCCATGACTCATTAAGCTGGCCTATAAGACGATGCCTTAAGGGTAAATCGACACTTGGCGAATAAATCTCATCATCCTCTGGGTCGATATGGACCGTCACCTCACCAATATTTTCAACGCCCTTTATTAATGATAAGCGTACCCTTTCGCTAATTAAATGTCCCTCAGAAACACTTATTTTAGGGTCCACCAAGATATGCACATCTACAAGAGCTGTATCCCCCATTTTTCGAGTACGTAAAAAATGTAGCTCTCTCGTGCCACTGGCGTCTAATATGATTTGCTTAATTTTTTCTACAACCTCTTCATCCAATGCAGTGTCGACTAACTCCTTACTCGCATTCAATGCTAGATCAACCCCAACCTTTGCCACCATTAGACCCACGATAATTGCCGCAATAGAATCAAAGTATTGAAAGCCAGCCATATCAAGACCAACACCTATTAATACAACTAAAGAAGAAATCGCATCACTCCTGTGATGCCACGCATTAGCCTTCATCAACTCAGATTTTGTATCCCGAGCAATTTTCATCGTCAGCTGGTACATGACTTCATTAGATAAGACAGAGATCATTACAATAGTAATAACCAACCAACCATGCAGCAATACATCATCATTAAAGAAGCCGGCTATTGCATTCCAAATAATTCCCCCAGCCGTAGCCACCAACAAAGCACCTAAAATGACGGTTGCTAATGTTTCAAACCTTGCATGACCGTACGGGTGTTTTTCGTCCGCCTCTTGGCCGGCATGATGCGATGCGTAATACACCAAGCCATCTGTTAATAAATCGGACAGAGAATGAAAACCGTCAGCGACCAATGCGTGTGATTGAGCGAACCAACCACAACCAATTTTGAAAACGGACAATACTAAATTAGCCAAGCCACCAATCACGGTGATATTCTTTTTGGCCCTGGTTTCAGTCATCAGTTGAGACATATTATTTAATCGCTTCCAACTTTGATAATTAGGATATATTCGTGATCAATTTCTTCTGTGCTTAAAACAGTATGTCCATTGATTCTACACCAAGCAGGAATATCTTGCATAACACCAGGATCTGTACAGCTGACTCTTACTTTATCACCTGAAGAAAGTGTCTTTATTATATTTTGCGTTTTTATAACCGGCATAGGGCACATTAACCGGCGTGCATCTAGCTCTATCATACGCGCCAAGCGTCTTGAATCTGATCCGCCTTTAAAGGCGTTACGGTAAAGTTTTTATTAACCCCGTTCTCAGTCACTTCAACATCAACAGTTTTTGCATCTCTACCTTGACTAAACCGTGCGACAATTTGTGCCGCTAGTTTAAGGTCTTCATCATTGGCCGTTCCATCCAGCAACGTTAATGGCCCTTTATGACTCATGGTTCTTAGCGTTATAAACTGCTTTTTATAACCCTGTAAGAAATTATTCTCACCTTCTTCACGAGCCACTATCAATTTAAAGTTTGGTTTTGGTCGAATATGCCGGCCTACTTTTAACAACATAATGTCGTCTATTTCATAATCTCGTTTGCCTCGAGAAGCCCATAAATCAGTTAACTTAACGGAATACGCTTTATCGGTTAAGAAACAACAACCACCAGCAGGTTGGGCGTAATCATCAAAGCCAAATTTTTCAGCCAGCGCCATTTGAGGTTTACGTGTCCGCCCACTAAAGTCATACAATTGGTCACGATTAACCCAGCCTTCACGCTCGGGCAGCGTTTCTGGCAAATTTTGCGCGCACAAAGGGCGCAATAACAAATCATCCGCGCCCGACTCTTCAGAAATTACCGGCATAGTCTCCTTACGCTGTGACATCGGACGTTGACCAATAACTTCACCGGTAATAATAAAGTCAAAGCCATTTTCTTCTGCCCACTCTTTGGCTTTTCCCACCATAAAGATTTTACAATCTAAACAAGGGTTCATATTGGCGCCATAACCATGCTTTGGGTTAAGCAAAACATCTTTATATTCTTCAATAATATCAATAATATGAAGCTTAATGCCTAGCTTTTCAGCGCTCCATAATGCATTGTTTCTTTTCGGTTTTGCTTTATCTTTTTTTCGAATTGCATGGGTATGCCCTTCCACACAAAACCCTGTATAAAAATTTATACCCTCTACATGAACCCCTTGCTCAAGCATAACTTTTGCCGCTAATAGTGAATCTAAACCACCTGATATCAGTGCGACCGCTTTACGTTGCGTTGCCATAATCTTCTCTTAAATACATTGATTGATCATTATACCCAAAGGGCCTCAAGTTTCGTATAAATGCTTAAATAGCTTATGCATTTAAGCTTGCTTTAATGATAAGTGTAGGCTTATTAGATATACTTCTCTTTTTTATTCAAACAACCGCCGAAACTACTGTGTCAAAATCTACTCAAGACCTTATGACGTTCCAAGGCCTTATCCTTGCTTTACAAGAATATTGGGCTAACCAAGGGTGTGCTATTCTTCAACCGCTAGACCTTGAAGTGGGCGCTGGAACTTTCCACCCTGCCACTTTTTTGCGTGCCATAGGCCCTGAACCTTGGTCAACGGCCTATGTACAACCCTCGCGCCGCCCAACCGATGGCCGCTTTGGTGAAAACCCAAACCGTCTACAACATTATTATCAGTTTCAGGTGCTTATCAAACCATCGCCCATTGATATTCAAGACTTATATTTAGGTTCACTCAGTCATCTTGGTTTAGACATGCTTGAACATGATATACGCTTTGTTGAAGATAACTGGGAGTCTCCTACCTTAGGTGCTTGGGGCTTAGGCTGGGAAGTCTGGTTAAATGGTATGGAAGTCACCCAATTCACCTATTTTCAACAAGTCGGCGGCTTAGATTGCCGCCCCGTTAGTGGCGAAATCACCTATGGTCTAGAACGCATTGCCATGTATATACAGGGCGTTGAAAGTGTGTATGACCTTGTCTGGACTAAGACCAATAAGGGTGTCGTTACTTACGGTGATGTATTTCACCAAAATGAAGTGGAACAATCGGCTTACAACTTTGATCATGCCAATATAGACGCCATGTTTAAACAATTCGATGAATGCGAACAGGCTTGCAACCTTTTAATTGAAAAAGGTTTGCCACTGCCTGCTTACGAACAAGTTTTAAAAGCCTCGCATACCTTTAACTTATTAGATGCTCGTCACGCCATTTCTGTGACTGAACGGCAGCGCTTTATTTTACGTGTCCGCAGCCTTTCTAAAATGGTCGCTGAAACATATTTTGCCTCTCGAGAAGCGCTAGGCTTCCCCATGCTAAAAACTGAGGAGACACCGTAATGGCCGAAACAAAAGATTTATTGTTTGAGCTCGGTTGTGAAGAACTTCCACCATCAACATTAAAAACCTTACGCGACCACCTGCTATCTGCAATATGCAGTGGCCTTGAAGAGGCAAAATTAGGTTTTACTCGTACTCATAGTTTTGCCACACCCCGCCGTTTAGCTGTATGGATAGAAGAACTCGAAACAACTCAAGAAGATATTCATGTTGAAAAGCGTGGCCCCGCTATAGCGGCTGCTTATGATGCTGAAGGCAACCCATCTAAAGCTGCTTTAGGGTTCGCACGTGGCTGTGGCGCTAGTTTTGATGACCTTGGCACGCTGAAAACAGATAAAGGCGAGTGGCTTTCGTATAAAAAGCTTGAAAAAGGTCAATCGGCTAAAGCGCTTATTCCTAGCATTATAGAAAAAGCCTTGACTCGCTTACCAATTGCAAAACGTATGCGCTGGGGTCATTCTAACGATGCATTTGTACGGCCTGTACATTCAGTATTATTGCTCTTAGGTGATGAGGTCATTAATACTCAATTTTTTGCTGTTAACGCCTCAAATACTTCATTCGGTCATCGCTTTCATGCACCTGGCCCTATTACCATTGAAGAGGCCAGCCAATACAATGATAAGCTCGCTAATGCCCACGTGATCGCTTCTTTTGAAGACCGCAAAGCCCTTATTGAACAGCAAGCCATTCAAGCTGCTAACGCGGTCAATGGTCAAGCGCACATCGAACCTAGCTTGTTAGATGAAATTACTGCATTAGTAGAATACCCTGTTGCCGTAACAGGTAGTTTTGACGACCATTTTTTAGCACTCCCCAAAGAAGTCCTCATTACCACCATGCAAATCAACCAAAAATACTTCCCTATTTTGGATGAGAACGGCGAGTTGCTTCCATACTTTATTACCATTAGTAATATTGATAGCAACAACCCAAGCTCTGTTAGTCATGGTAATGAGCGAGTTATTCGCCCGCGCTTATCCGATGCTGAGTTTTTCTGGCAACAAGATATGAAAAAGACACTTGCTGAACGAATCAGCTCATTAGATAACGTCATTTTTCAGCAAAAGTTGGGATCTATTGGTGAAAAAACTCGTCGCGTTGAAAAACTCTCTATTCAACTTGCCGATCAACTCGGGCGTGATACAGCACTAGCCTCACGCGCCGCACTTCTCAGTAAAACAGACCTGGTAACGGATATGGTTGGCGAATTTGCTAGCCTACAAGGCGTTATAGGCCGTTACTATGCCAAAGAAAATGGCGAACCAGATGAAGTCGCCGAAGCCTTACAAGAACAATACTGGCCGAAACAGTCGGGTGGTGTGCTACCGACCAGCAAAACAGGTCAACTTCTTGCCCTTACCGATAAACTCGATACCGTTGTGGGGATTTTCAGTGTCGGTTTATTACCTACCGGCGACAAAGACCCATTTGCTTTACGTCGCGCCTCTTTAGGTATTTTAAGGATTATTATTGAAGGTCAACTCGAATTTGACCTAAAAGAACTCATTAGCCTATCTTGTGCGCAATTTAGCCACACGTTTGACGCAAATAAGACCAAAGAGCTCGTTTTAAATTTTATGCTCGACCGTTTAAAAGGCTATTGTTTGTCAAATCATTACTCTCCTGAGCAATTCGTTTCCGTTGCCTCTGTTGACTGTACTCGACCTGTAGATTTTATGAATCGTATTCGTGCGGTCAAAGATTTTTCTAAACTAGACGAAGCTATGAGCTTAACTGAGGCCAATAAACGGATTCAAAACTTATTAAAGAAAGCACCGGACAATGTCAGCGCGCTTTTTGATGCCTCGCGTTTAGTCGATCAGCAAGAAATCTACCTATATCAACAATTACAACTGATCGAAACACAGACTCAGCCATTAATCGAGCAACAACAATATATTGAAGCGCTAAAAGTATTATCTAAGCTGAAAACGCCCATCGATGATTTCTTTGAACACGTTTTTATTATGGCCGAAGATGAACAGCTTAAACATTCGCGGTTGGCTTTGCTTAACAAAATTCACTCTAATTTTATTAAAATAGCTGATATATCAATTTGTTAGATAGACAGTAATGCTTACTAAAATAAACAAGCCAGACATTATTTTAGACCGTGATGGTGTTATTAATATCGACAGTGACAGCTACGTTAAAAGTGTTAATGAATGGCTCCCAATTCAAAGTAGCATTCTTGCGATTGCTAACTTGCACAAAGCAGGTCATCGAATTTTTATTGCAACCAACCAATCCGGTTTAGGTCGTGGGTACTTTAGCTTAGATACCTTAACCGCCATGCACAACAAAATGCTCGATTTAATACATCAAGCCGGCGGTGAAATTACTGGGATAGCCTTTTGCCCACACACACCTGATGATCATTGTACTTGCCGTAAACCAAAGCCTGGCTTATTGCATGATTTATCCCTAGAATTCAATATTGATTTAAACGCCGCTATTGTCATTGGCGATAGCCTAAGGGACTTACAAGCCGCAACTGAAGCTGGTTCAAAAGCCATACTTGTTTTGACCGGAAAAGGAAAAAAAACTCAACAAGAAAACCCTGAGCTCCCTTACCCTATTTTTGAGACACTTTATGACGCAAGCCAAAACATCCTTATTTAAACTGTTAATTCCCGGATTACGATCGGTTGTTTTTTTTATATTCCAAGTCACTACTTTGTTTATATTTGCACCACTGGTTCTACTGTCTTTTCCGTTCTCCTATAACATAAGATACGCCATAGCTAGCACCTGGGCTAAACTGGTTATTAAAGGCCTTAAAGTTATTTGTAAGCTGGATTTTCAGGTAACTGGTTTAGAAAACATAAAAGGTAATGGCATTATTTTTTGTAAACATCAATCTGCTTGGGAAACCTTTGCGTTACAAGTCATGTTTCCAGAGCAATGCTGGGTCTTAAAAAAAGAACTGCTGTGGATCCCTTTATTTGGCTGGGCGCTTGCACTAACGCAACCTATTGCAATAGACCGCTCAAAAAAGAGTAAATCGTTTCGACAAATTATCAAACAAGGCAGCCAACGACTTCAATCTGGTCGGTGGGTTGTTATTTTTCCAGAAGGCACACGAACAGCCCCTGGTGAACGAAAAAAGTACATGGTAGGCGGTGCCTTATTAGCGGAAAAGTCTGGTTACCCGGTTATTCCTGTTGCACATAATGCCGGCGAGTTTTGGAAAAAAAATGCTTTCATAAAGCACCCAGGTACGATTCAAGTTCGAATTGGAAAAATGATCGACAGTAACGCCATGTCTGCCAAAGAGCTCAATCAACAAGCAGAAAACTGGATTGAAGGGCAGATGGAAGAAATAACAAACAAATCGCCTTAAAACGTTATTAGTGTCCCTTAACTATCATGCTATTAAATCAACTCTTATAGCTTTCAAGTGATCACTAATAACCCCATTAGCAATAGGTTTTATTAGGTATAGTTGACCTATCCAGAGTAAAGTTTCGGCTTTAAAGCATACCTTCTTTAACTAGAAAGTCGATAATGCTGGCGCGACCTTCACCGGTCTTAAGGTTTGTAAAAACATAAGGTTTATCTACTCGCATTCGCTTCGTATCCTTATCCATTACATCCAATGATGCGCCTACATAGGGTGCTAAATCAATTTTGTTAATCACCAGAAGGTCTGAGCGCGTAATACCAGGGCCACCTTTCCTAGGAATTTTTTCTCCTTCAGCAACATCAATAACATAAATTGTAATATCGGCTAATTCAGGACTGAATGTAGCCGATAAATTATCACCACCGCTTTCAATAAATATTAGATCTAAATCTGAGAATTTCTCACTCAAATCCTCAACAGCAGCAAGGTTCATTGATGCATCTTCACGAATAGCTGTATGAGGACAGCCACCCGTTTCAACTCCTACAATTCGATCAGCTGCAAGCGCTTCACTTTTAGTTAAGAATTGCGCATCTTCTTTTGTATAAATATCATTCGTAACCACTGCTAACTGGTAATCAGCACGCATCGCTTTACAAAGGGAGTCCAATAAAGCTGTTTTACCTGACCCAACCGGGCCTCCCACTCCAACTCGTAAAGGTATTTTTTTTGAACTATTCATCATTTTCTTTTTTACCCAAATGTTAAGATCTAAATAATCGTGTGTATTGTGTTTCGTGGCGTGCGCTAGCATGAGCCAACGCTGGCGATGAGCTACCTATATCTTCATCAAGAATTTCCAACCCCTGCTCCACTGATGTAGCTAACGGCTTTGCTAAATCACGTAAAATACGTTGGCCAGAAACTTGACCTAAAGGTATTAGTTTTACACCAGAAATAACTAGGTTCTCCAGCCAAGTCCAAGCAAAACCATGAGCAGCTATATTGACAGGAATACCCCATTGATTGACAGCTAACGCAAACCCAGCTGTTTGCGTTTTCGCCAGTGTTGACTGTAAATCAATAGAAGCCTCCACCTCTAAATCTATTAATAATCGCGTCATTGCTCGGCCACGGTTATTTTCTTCTAATCTCAGCTCACTGGTTTCTCTATAGGCCAATAAAATATCTGACCAACGCTTTAATGCTAATTCGTCATTATCTTCACACGCTCTAAGCATTCTCAAAAAAACTGGAATTTCAAGCTGTTGCAGATTAGTTTTTATGAGATCTAATAACCATGCTCGCAAATCGTTTTCACTATTCACCCAGTGTCCTTCAACAGCCCATTCTATGCCTTGTGAGTATGTGAATCCGCCTATCGGCAACGCACTACTACACAATTGTAATAGCCGTATTAAACTAACATTAGACTCCAGCATTAATTACTTTTTACTAAAAGCGGCTCCAATAACAACAATCAAAACAATGCCCAACGATAAAGGCCACACATGTTCTGGATTTGAAAATATATGCGAAATATTTTCTGATAGGTTGTGCCCATGCTCTTGGTGGGCATATGCTAAAGCTGGAAATAAAGTGACGATCGCTACGAGTAATTTATTCATGAAGAAAGCTCCTACTTAATGTTCATGGTGATGTAATCCAGTACTTTGGTAAGCACCTGGCTCAGGTTCAAATGGCGCTTTTTCGACCTTAACGGTTAACCCAAACCCCTTAAGCATGTCGTCTAAAACATGGTCATGAAGGTAGCGCAGCTGTCCGGGTTTAATCTGTAGGGCAACATGCCTATTACCCAAGTGGTAACTTGCTCTTGCCTGTAATAGATAATCATCGCAATTTACTGTCGACACGGTTTCATCCGCAGCAATGACCTTAACAACCAACCCATCGGTACTTACTAATAAGTCTCCATGATAAAGAGTTTGGCCTCTTTCTAAAAATAAGCCAACTTCTCGACCATCATCGAGGGTTGATCGTAGCCGACTTTTAACCCTACTTGCCAGTGGCAGGGTTAAGCTTGCTTGCGCATCAGCCGCTTCTTTCAGTTTTTTTACTAACTTCAGCATCATTAAAATAAAAAATATCGTTGCGTTAACGGTAACTCTGTTGCTGGCTCACAGGTCAACTGCTCACCATCAGCAAACACTTGATAGGTTTGAGGGTCAACTTGAATATTAGGCTGATAATCATTAAGCAGCATATCCGACTTACATACATCACGGCAATGTTTGACTACCCCAATCATGCTTTTTAAGCCTAACTTGCCTGCAATATCATCTTTCGCTGCAGCTTGTGACACAAACGTCATACGAGTTGCATGCCGTGCACCGCCGAGTGCTCCAAACATAGTTCGATAATGCACTGGCTGAGGTGTAGGAATAGATGCATTTGGATCGCCCATTGGAGCGGCTACTATCATGCCACCTTTAATAATCAGGCTTGGTTTTGTGGCAAAAAATGCGGGCGACCATAAAACCAAGTCAGCTAATTTACCAACCTCAATTGAGCCTAATTCATGGGACATGCCATGTGTTATTGCAGGATTAATTGTATATTTAGCAATATAGCGTTTTGCTCTAAAGTTATCCGACAACTCATCATCTGTTTCTAATGCACCCCGTTGTACTTTCATTTTATGTGCTGTCTGCCATGTGCGCGTAATAACTTCGCCAACCCGTCCCATTGCTTGCGAATCAGACGCAATCATTGAAAATGCACCTAGGTCATGCAGAATATCTTCTGCTGCTATGGTTTCCCGGCGAATACGAGACTCTGCGAAAGCCACATCTTCAGCAATATTAGGGTCTAAATGATGGCAAACCATCAACATATCTAAATGTTCATCCACCGTATTGATCGTATAGGGCCTTGTTGGGTTCGTCGAGGATGGTAATACAAACGATTCACCACAGGCCTTGATAATATCTGGCGCATGACCACCGCCAGCGCCTTCCGTATGGTACGTATGAATTGTGCGCCCCTTCATTGCACCTAAGGTATGTTCTACAAAACCGGACTCATTTAATGTGTCTGTATGAATTGCGACTTGTACATCCATTTTCTCAGCTACTGACAAGCACGTGTCAATTGAAGCCGGTGTCGTCCCCCAATCTTCATGTAATTTAAGGCCAATCGCACCGGCTGTTATTTGTTCCACTAGTGGCTCTTCACTACTGGCATTGCCTTTAGCTAAGTAACCGATATTCATCGGCAATTCTTCTGCTGCTTCCAGCATTCGATGCATATTCCAAATACCCGGTGTACACGTGGTGGCGTTAGTTCCAGTAGCTGGGCCGGTACCACCACCTAACATGGTGGTGATACCTGACATCAAAGCTTCTTCAACCTGTTGAGGACAAATAAAGTGAATATGCGAATCCACACCACCGGCCGTTAATATTTGGCCTTCTCCGGCAATTACCTCGGTACCTGGCCCAACGACTATATCAACACCGGGCTGTACATCAGGGTTACCGGCTTTACCAATACCAACAATACGTCCATGTTTAATACCAACATCCGCTTTAATAATACCCCAGTGATCTAGAATTAATGCATTGGTAATGACCACATCAACGACCTCCGCATCTACACGTTGGCTCTGCCCCATTCCATCACGAATAACTTTACCACCACCAAATTTTACTTCATCACCATAGATGGTTCGGTCATCTTCAACCTTAATCCAAAGCTCGGTATCACCTAATCGAACACGATCCCCTGTCGTGGGCCCGTACATCTCCATATAAGCTTGTCTACTAATACTGGTCATGAGTCCGTCTCCAAAGTACCCATTACTTCGGCATTAAAGCCGTACACTTTTCGATCTCCCGCATAGGCGACCAACTCCACTTCCCGCGTTTGCCCTGGTTCAAAACGCACCGCTGTACCGGCCGCTATATTTAATCTAAACCCATAGGTTTTTTTTCGATCGAATGTTAAAGCAGGGTTGTTTTCAAAAAAGTGATAGTGAGAACCAATTTGAATCGGACGGTCACCCGTATTAGCCACACTAACAAGGACTGTTTCACGCCCAACGTTAAGCTTAATCGAGCCCTCTAGAACCTTTACTTCACCTGGAATCATAAGGCACCTTCCTGTCGTACTTTATTAAACAATTGGATCATGGATAGTTACCAACTTTGTACCATCGGGAAATGTTGCCTCAACTTGTACCTCCTGAATCATTTCGGCAATGCCTGTCATTACATCATCTCGTGTTAATAGTGTGCGACCGAAATTCATTAATTCAGATACACTTTGTCCATCTCGCGCACCCTCTAGTATGGCCGAACTGATATAAGCAATGGCTTCAGGGTGATTTAACTTTACACCTCGCGCTTTGCGCCGCTCAGCTAGTAATCCTGCGGTAAAAATTAATAACTTATCTTTTTCTCTTGGGGTCAAATTCATAATTAATCCTACTAAGTAGCCCAGATGCGTGGTGAACAGGCTTTACGCTTGAGTACCAATGGCCTTAATTCACCCCATAGACGAGTGAATATTTTCCTACATTGCTCCGTAGAATCACCTAAATATCGCACCAATAAACAGTCTTCGACTAAGGTTGCGGCAATCAATACGTTATTATCATCTGTCAATAATGTTCGCACCATCTCTAGCATGCTGTTGTTTGCAGGCGTTGCCAAAAAAATAGCCATCACCGAATTATTACGTAAACCGGTTGGTGACTCCAATTTATTTGCTTCAACGTTCATTTTTTCTATTAATAGCGGTCTCTCATTACGACTAAGCATAAAATCCAACTGCAAGCGACCTTCGGTAAATTTTTGTTGATTAGCTGGTAAACCAAAACAATGCATTTCCCAGCCTATAAATTGTGCTGTTGGCGTAAGGTCGATATGAGTACTCAAATGAACTTTCGCGCCAGGAAAATAAATATTTTCCTGAGGAAACCACTCTAATGCTGCCCCTTCATCTACAGTTAGCCTTTGTTGTTGGTGTGCTGTATCGCCTTGGCTTTTGTAATACTTCGTTGCACCCGGCGTAGTTAATAGCGTATTAGCCTGCTGCCCCACATCCACATTTATATACAAGCGATCACCACCGACCACTCCACCCGGTGGATGTAATATATACAAATGACATACATCACCTTCAGGATAAAATGCACGCTGAACAGCTAAGGGCCCACGTTGTTGGCGTGCAGACAACACCGTTTTATTCACTTGCACTGCAAACTTTAAATCCAGCTGAGCCTCCCAACCAGACACTGTTTCTGTCTCTATTGTTGACGTTAATGCTGAACTCATACGGTTAAATATTCACTGACCAAATCATCCGTTAATTCAGCAATTTCACCCTTAGCTACTGCGCACCCGCGTTCCATAATGATAAATTGGTCAGCAACTTTTTTAGTTATCGGTAACTTTTGCTCAACAAGCAATACGGTTAACCCAGCTTCTTTGTTCAATTTATTAATAATATCGCCAATTTCTTGAACTATATTTGGCTGAATACCCTCTGTAGGCTCATCAAGAATTAACATAACAGGATCAAGCGCTAGGGCACGCCCAATAGCTAATTGTTGTTGCTGGCCACCCGACAAGTCTCCTCCACGGCGTTGTGACATTTCTTTTAATACCGGGAACATTTCATAAATAGACTCAGGAATTGTTCGCACCTTATCTCGGCGTGATGATAATCCAATTTTTAAATTTTCTTCTACCGTTAACAGTGGAAAAACTTGTCGCCCTTGAGGTACATAACCGATCCCTAAACTCGCTCGTTTTTCCGCAGATAATTTAGATAGCTCTTGACCATCAAACATCATGCTTCCAGATTTTGTTGGCAAAATTCCCATCACACTTTGGACTAGAGTGGTTTTTCCAACACCGTTGCGCCCCATCAAACAGGTACATTTCCCTTTAGGTATTTCTATATCTAAATCCCACAATGTATGACTTTGACCATAGTATTGATTTAATTTTTCAATTTTTAACATCGCTAAGCACCTAAATAGACTTCAATAACACGCTCATCATTCTGCACTTCATCCATGGTTCCTTCTGAAAGCACACGCCCTTGATGTAACACGGTCACTTTGCGTGCAATTGAACGAACAAAATCCATATCATGCTCTACAACTACAACAGAATGCTCTCCTGCCAGTGAGGTCAGTAGTTCCCCGGTTTTTTCCATTTCTTGATGTGTCATTCCTGCTACAGGTTCATCCACTAATAACAGCCTAGGCCGTTGCATTAATAACATACCAATCTCTAACCATTGTTTTTGACCATGAGACAATAAACCCGCAGGCAGTATTGCTTTTTCAAGTAAACCAATTCTCTCAAGTACTTGGTCAATAGTATCCCGTTGCTCGCCCGTTAATGTTGCAAATAGCGTCGCCCAAACACCTTTATCACCTTTCATCGATAGCTCAAGGTTTTCAAATACAGTATGGTTTTCAAATATTGTTGGTTTTTGGAACTTACGACCAATACCAGCATTCGATATTTCTGGCTCTGTCATTCTAAGCAGGTTCATCGTTTGGCCAAAATAAACAGTTCCACTATCCGGCTTAGTTCTGCCGGTAATAATATCCATCATCGTTGTTTTACCAGCACCATTTGGACCGATAATACAACGTAACTCTCCATCATTAATATATAAGTTAAGATCATTAATGGCTTTGAAGCCATCAAAGCTCACACTGACATCTTCCATATATAAAATAATGTCTTTACTAACCTCTAGGTTAGGGTTTATATCCGGCTTTAATAAATCAAACACCTCATCTCGGCGCAATACATCACGCACCATATCTAATGTACTCATACCGTAGCCTCTTTGCTTTTTTTGAATAAGCCGGCTACTCCTTGCGGTAGGTACATGGTTGCAAAGATAAATAACCCGCCTAGTGCATATAACCAAACCTCAGGAAATGCACCGGTAAAGTATGTTTTTGAAAAATTCACTAAAATCGCCCCTATTACCGCACCATATAGTGTTGACCGTCCACCAATCGCTACCCAAACGACCATTTCTATAGAGAGTAATGGTGAAAATTCACCTGGATTAATAATCGCAACCTGTGGTACATACAAGGCACCAGCAATGCCTGCAAGAATTGCAGAAAAAGTGAATATCCACAGTTTTACATTTTCAACTCGGTAACCAATAAAGCGAAGCCTATCTTCTGAGTCTCGTACCGCTATTGCAACGCGACCTAATTTAGATTGTACAATCGCTCGACAAGCTAAATAACCAAAAGCTAGCGCCACTGCCGAAGCAAAGAATAAACCCACTCTAGTTGCATCACTTTGCAGTGAAAAACCGAGAATATCTTTAAAATCCGTTAAACCATTATTCCCACCAAAACCAAGCTCGTTTCTAAAAAACGCTAACATTAGTGCATAAGTTAATGCTTGAGTCATGATTGATAAATAAACACCTGTTACACGAGAACGGAAAGCTAACCAGCCAAACAGATAGGCTAATAAACCCGGTACTAACATAACCATAATCGCTGCAAACCAAAACTGATCAAAGCCTTGCCAAAACCACGGTAATTCAGTCCAGTTAAGAAAAACCATAAAATCTGGTAACTCGGGGTTCCCATACACGCCTCTATCACCTATCTGACGCATAAGGTACATACCCATCGCATAACCACCCAGTGCGAAAAAAGCCCCGTGTCCTAAACTCAAAATGCCTAGCACTCCCCAAACCAAATCGACAGCTATCGCCAATAATGCATAAGTAAGATACTTGCCTAATAAAGTGACTGTATAGGTTTTTAAGTGAAAGGCACTTCCTTCTGGTACAACTAAATTTAATAGCGGCACCATAATACTAACGAGCAGTAAAATAGTAAGAAAAACTTGACCACCGACATCATCTTTTAAAATTTTCTTCATATACATTTTATTTATCCCCCACTTTTAAGTTGCTGCCCGACCTTTTTGTGGAAATAGCCCACTAGGTCGTTTCTGAATAAATAAAATGATAAATAGCAAGACGATAATTTTCGCTAACACTGCACCCGCCCAAGGTTCGAGTAATTTATTAGTGATACCTAGGCTTAGTCCAGCAACTAACGTACCCCATAAATTCCCTACCCCACCAAATACAACCACCATAAATGAGTCGATAATGTAGGCTTGCCCTAAGTTAGGGCCTACGTTTGTTAACTGACTAAGTGCTACCCCTGCAACACCTGCAATTCCAGAGCCTAAACCAAACGTCATTGCATCCACCCAGTTTGCTTTAACCCCCATTGCACAGGCCATAGTCCGGTTTTGGGAAACGGCCCTTACCTTTAAACCGAGTGTGGTTTTTTTTAAAATAAACAATAAAATGAAAAACACTAATACTGCAAAAACAATAATATAGAGCCGATTCCACGTTAGTGCTAAAGCATCATTAACCTGCCACACCCCACTCATCCATGTTGGTGATTCTACTGCTCGATTTAAGGGTCCAAAAATTGATCGTACAACTTGTTGTAAAACTAAGCTGACACCAAATGTAGCCAATAATGTTTCAAGCGGTCTGCCATATAAAAACCTAATAATACCTCGTTCAATTAGAATTCCCACCAATCCTGAAACAATAAAAGCCAGTGGAATAGCAATTAATACTGAATATTCAATTAGGTTTGGAAACCAAAGTTGCACAACATATGTTGTGTAAGCACCTAACATAATTAATTCGCCATGAGCCATATTGATAACACCCATCACACCAAAGGTTATAGCTAGGCCAATAGCGGCAAGTACTAACACTGATCCAAGACTTAAACCAAAAAACAGGGTTTCAACTTTGGCATACTGGCTAACTCGTTGATCAATCTTGGCTAATGTTTTCGTCGCAAGATTTTTCGTTTCTTTATCGTTTACATTGTCTATAACTTCTGCCAATACTTGACGCACACTCGGGTTAACACTGTCTTTCACATTTGCAATCAAGTTTCGTGTATCACCCTCATTCTTTTTAAGCTTTAGCGTTGAAATAGCTACATTTAATTTTTCTTTAACGTCATCATCCTGCTCTATCTTATAACGTTTTTCTAATGCCGCTAATTGCTTGACATCTATTTGACTTAACACCTGATCAACAGCTGTTTTCCTTATCGTTGCATTTTCATCATTAAGTTGAATCATCGCCAACGCATCACGTAACGTTGTACGCAAACGATTACTGATGATTATTTTTTTCCACTCTGATGAAATAGCAACACCCAGCGATTCACCTGTTAATACTGCACTTGCGTAGTCTTTACCTGTTTTTTCAGTTAATACAGCCACCAATTTATCTGCTTTTCGGTAATGAAGCTGACTATGTAGTAAGGCATCAATTACTAGTGGCAAGCGTTTGTCATTAATTTTGACGAGTTTTTCTATCGCTTGCGTCCTTTTTTTAAATTTAGATGATGTTAAATCTGCTAACATAATTTCAAAATCGGCTGATATCCCATCATCAGCAAAAGACGAAGAACTAATGGGTATTATTACCATTAGTATTAGTACGACCATCCTAGTTACGTATGTCATGAATCACACTCTTAAGTATTATTGTGTTTCTGAAAAGGTCTGCTGTTATTAAGTACAATTTAATCTCTTAATTTAAATACATGGCCAGACACAACATCAACTTACTTGTGCCTGGCCAAAAATTTTGCGATTACAACTGATTAGAAGTTTTGACCTGAACACTTTGCCGTTTTCACATTGTAATTGCCGCATGAAAGCGGTTTACGCCAATCTGAAATAAGGTCTTTCGATCCTTCTAAGTAATCTGACCATGCATCCCCTGCCACTAAACCAGATGTTTCCCAAACAGTACCAAACTGACCATCATCTTGGATTTCACCAATGACAACTGGCTTAGTAATGTGATGATTTGGCATCATCGACGAATAACCACCTGTAAGATTTGGAACTGAAATGCCAATAATGGCCTCTTGTACAGCCGCTGAATCAGTTGTGCCTGCTTTTTCTACGGCTTTAACCCACATATTGAAGCCGATATACGTCGCTTCCATTGGGTCATTCGTTACCCGTTTTTCATCTTTAGTAAAATCATGCCAGGCTGAAATAAACTTATCATTAGTCTCAGCTTCAATACTCATAAAGTAATTCCATGCCGCCAAATGGCCAACTAATGGTTTAGTATCCATACCTGATAGTTCTTCCTCACCAACTGAGAAGGCTACAACAGGAATATCTTCAGCTGAAATACCTTGGTTTCCAAGCTCTTTATAGAAAGGAACATTAGCATCACCGTTAATGGTAGAAACCACTGCTGTTTTCTTCCCTGCTGAACCAAATTTCTTTACATCAGAGACTATTGACTGCCAATCTGAATGACCAAAGGGAGTGTAATTGATCATAATGTCTTCTGCTGCAACACCCTTTGATTTCAGATACGCCTCAAGAATTTTGTTTGTTGTTCGTGGGTAGACATAATCAGTTCCGGCTAATACCCAACGCTCAACACCAATGTCATTCATCAGGTAATCTACCGCTGGAATAGCTTGTTGATTAGGTGCTGCCCCAGTATAGAAAACATTTTTAGATGACTCTTCGCCTTCGTACTGTACTGGATAAAAAAGTATACTGTCTGACTCTTCAAACACAGGCAATACTGATTTACGTGATACTGAAGTCCAACAACCAAATACCGCTGATACCTTATCTTTATCAATTAACTCCTTCGCTTTCTCAGCAAATAATGGCCAATTTGAAGCAGGATCAACCACAACGGGTTCTAGTTGCTTCCCTAGCAAACCACCTTTTTTATTTTGCTCTTCAATTAACATTAAAACCGTATCTTTTAATGTCGTTTCACTGATTGCCATGGTGCCTGATAATGAATGCAATACCCCTACCTTAATTGTATCTTCTGCCGCATAGACATTACTTGCTATTAAGGCACCTGCTGAAACTAATGATGTAACTAATTTTCGTTTTATATTCATTTTGATTTCCCTATTTAATAGTGTTGAGCTAATTATTAATACTGGAATTGATAACCGATAACAAAAGCATCCATATCATTTGTTCCGTTGTCTGTGCTTGAGTAAGCCACAGAAATTCGAGAGTTAAACCCATCGATAACATAATTAAAACCAGCATCAATTGTTTCAGAATCGCTGCCGTTATCTGGGTTTACTTCTGAGTAAGAAAAGTAAGGTTGAACCTTGCCTATACCTAACTTGTTTGGAAACAAGTAAAGTGTTGTTGCTTTCCATGAATCACCTTCAAATAAACCAAATGCATTTGTTTTTCCGTCTAAATCAAAGTCTTTATAGGCTGCTTCAATGGTAAGAACACCTTCGTTTTCCAACACGTTTTCATATAAAACATCTGTATATAAGGCTGTGAAATCACCTAAATCACCAACAATACCGGTAGCATCTTCCTCAAATTGAGCAGCCACTGAGACAGTAAAAATATCGCCCGCTGCACCGTATGATGTACTACCAGTGTAATAACCAGGTGCTTTTTCAACATTTAAGAAGTTATAACTGAACCTCGCTGCATATAAAAAGTTATCATCTGGGTCCGCATCACCCATCCCTGCACTTTCATAACCTTCAAAAACACCGACAGCATAGGTAAAACGCTCCTCAGCTCCTAAACGACCCCATACCGTTACACCTTCATCACGGCCATATAGACCTGCATTACCTTTTCCATGATCTTCTCCTTGATCAGCAGGGCCAAATGGGGTTTTAAAAGCATTCCATATATTGGCGTAGTATGGACCACTCATTTCTTCACGATCAGCAGGCACTAGCATGCGGCCAGCCCATATATTTAGTGCTGGGTTAATTTTAAACTTTGCAATAGCATCTAAAATTCCAAACTCCTCATCAAATGGTGCATTAGAACTACTCCAAAATGTCTCGGTATTTAATTCAAACCCGATATTTTCAGAAATTTGACCATTAATATAGATTCGCGCGCTATCCAAGTTAAAATCATTTGACCAATCATCCCCACTAGGCGACGCATCCTCTACTGCAGTGAAACTTGTTCTCACGCCCACACCGAAACTTATCCATTTACCATCTGAACCTTCAAATTTTGCACCAGCCAATACAGAACCAGTCATGACTTGAGCAGCAATTAATGCCGCAATCCCTGTCACTTTTCCTGAATATTTCATCATTCATTACCTTTTATCTTGTCAATGGAAGGTACTAAAATGCGAATATCATGCCAGAATATAACCCTTTGTTTTTAATGGATAATGACTATATATTTAGAATTATTGCACAAAAAAAGCTCATAAAAATGAGCCTAAAAAAAATTAATGAGTTAATTTGGTGCGATTTCCAGATATAAACTAATCGCTAAAATAAAAGAACCCTCTCTTAAACAAACCTAGATCTGATTTACTTTGTGATCTTGCATCATTCGATGAATAAATACAGGCTTATATTGGTAAAGCTAACCATTGCTTTTATTTCTTATAAGGAATCAAACTATCCAAACCTCTGCTAACAGATGTTTCGACAATTAATACATACCTTAAATATACCTATCTTGTAATTATTTAATTTGTTTCTCACACGGCTTCAATAATTTTTTTAAATCCAGGATAAATTAAACTCCTGAAAGCTTATTTAAGAAGCTTTTTCACATAAAGCAACCCATTTGTATGCGTTTTTTATTTTTAAGCTCTACAGCAAGGGATAAGGCCTTTAGTGAAATTCATTTCCGATTTTTCAAAAAAAAGCGGAAATTTAATTTCCGCCTTTGATACTTTTAAACGACTCATAACCCTTCTGGTTTATGTGTGTTACTTTTTCATAAAAAACTACACATCTAAGTTTGCTACTTCTAATGCGTTTTTTTCTATAAAGTTTCGCCTAGGTTCTACTTCATCTCCCATTAATGTTGTAAACACTCCATCAGCTGCAATGGCATCCTCTATTCTTACCTGCAATAAACGTCTTGAGTCTGCATCTAATGTTGTCTCCCATAGTTGATCTGGGTTCATTTCTCCTAGGCCTTTATAACGCTGGATTTGTTGACCTTTTCTTGCTTCTTTCATTAATAATTCAAAAACTTCTTTAAAACTAGTCACAGTATGTTTCTTATCAGCAATATTAAGGTGCGTGTCTTCCTCAAACATACCCACTAATGTTTTACCAAAACTGACTAAGCGTTTATATTCACCTGATTTAAAGAACAGACGTGGCATTTCAAAAGATTTCTCTACTCCATGAGACATGGTTATACAGTGAACCGACCAATTATCTTGTTGGTACTTTAATGACAAACTATATTGGGTTGGGCAACTTTCTATTCCGTTTAGGTTTTTTTCTAAGTCTTGCAACCAATCATTTAACTCATCTTCACTAACAGATTCTGTTATTTCAGTAGAAACCAATAGCTCGTTTAAAATCAACTCATCATAACGCCCCGCCAGTCTCGCAATCATTCCTTCAATTTGAATATGTTCTTTTGCAAGTTCTTCTAGCGCAAGCCCTGTAATAGCTGGTGTTGTCTCATTAATAACTAAACTTGCTTTTTGTAAAGCCAATTGTAGAAGGTAACTATTCAGCTCATTATCATCCTTAACATAATATTCTTGTTTACCTTTTTTAACCTTATATAAAGGCGGTTGTGCAATATAGACATTACCATTCTCAATCAACTCAGGCATTTGGCGATAGAAAAAAGTTAATAACAATGTTCGTATATGTGAGCCATCCACATCGGCATCTGTCATGATAATGATCTTATGATAACGAAGATTTTCTGGCTTATACTCTTCCTTACCAATACCACAACCCAATGCTGTTATTAAGGTTCCCACTTCATCCGACGATAACATTTTATCGAACCGAGCTTTTTCTACATTGAGTATTTTTCCTTTCAACGGCAATATCGCTTGAGTTCTTCGATCTCTGCCTTGCTTTGCTGAGCCTCCAGCCGAGTCCCCTTCCACTAGAAATATTTCTGATAATGCAGGGTCTTTTTCTTGGCAATCAGCTAATTTCCCAGGTAAACCAGCAATATCTAAAGCAGACTTACGTCGTGTCATCTCCCTTGCTTTTCTAGCCGCATCTCTCGCCCTGGCTGCTTCTAGCATTTTGCCAGCTATTTCTTTTGCTTCTGTTGGGTTTTCTAACAAAAACTCTTGTAGCGCTTCAGCTAAGGATGATTCAACAATGGATTTCACTTCCGAAGACACCAATTTGTCTTTCGTTTGTGATGAAAACTTAGGATCTGGTACTTTAACTGATAAGACTGCCGTCAGCCCTTCACGCGCATCATCACCCGATGTTGTCACCTTCTGTTTTTTTGCTAGACCGCTACCTTCTATATATTGATTTAATGTTCGAGTGAGACCTGCTCTAAAACCTGCTAAATGTGTGCCCCCGTCTCTCTGAGGAATGTTATTTGTATAACAAAAAATATTCTCTTGATAAGAATCATTCCATTGCAAAGCCACCTCCACATTCACATCATTCTTATCTACGTTGATATAAATAATATTTTCATGGATTTGAGATTTATTTTTATTTAGGTGATTAACAAACGCTTTAATCCCACCTTCATATTCAAAGATCTCTTCTTTTGCTGTGCGCTCATCCGATAACCTAATTCTTACACCAGAATTCAAAAACGATAATTCTCGTAGCCTTTTTGCCAATAAGTCAAAATGAAATTCAATATTACTGAAGGTACCGATACTTGGTTTAAACCTCAGACTTGTTCCTGTTTTTTCAGTTGGTCCTACAACTTTTAACGGCTCTACAGGTTCACCTTTTTTATAAAGCTGATAATGCTGACTACCTTCCCTGTTTATAGTTAACTCTAATTCGTCAGATAGCGCGTTAACAACAGACACACCCACACCATGCAATCCACCGGACACTTTGTAAGCGTTATCATTAAACTTACCGCCTGCGTGGAGCACCGTCATAATGACTTCAGCAGCTGATCTCCCCTCATCGGGATGGATATCAACAGGAATACCACGACCGTCATCTGTGATAGTAACCGAATTATCTTCATGAATAATTACACCAACCTCTGTGCAGTAGCCTGCTAAAGCCTCATCAATAGAATTATCAACCGCCTCAAACACCATATGATGTAAGCCTGAACCATCATCGGTATCACCTATATACATTCCTGGGCGCTTTCTAACCGCATCTAAGCCCTTTAGAACTTGTATATTTGATGAATCATAAGTCTCATTGTTTTTTTCTTCGCTCACTTAACTATCCTCTATCTGCATAACTCCACGTTTCACGTGAAACACCTTAGTTTCTTTCGCATCAATAAACTCTAAAAACAAATCTATATTTGTTGTCGTCACGAAAGTCTGTATATTTAGTTTCTGTAAAAAAAACATTACTTTTCTTACATTCTCCCTATCAAGCTCAGCACCTAAATCATCCAATAACACACAAACCGACTTAGATACTCGATCACGCATTAACTTAATTTGCGCTAAATACATCGCAATGACCAGCAGCTTCATCTGCCCTCTGGATAAATAATCCTGTGCTAACCTTCCATTAACCAGAACCTTAATATCTGCTTTATGCGCGCCTGCTGTGGTGAAGCCATACAAGATATCTCGGTCCTTTGCTTTATTAAGCGCATCCTCAAACGATAAGCTTTTATCCCAGCCTTTTAAGTAATTTAAAGTAACCTCTGCATCACCAATAAACTGACAGGCAATACCTTTAAGTTCTTTATTTAACAACTCAAGATACTTCTCTCTTTCATGACTGACTATTGTACCGTATTCAATCAGTTTATTATTCCAAACAGTTAATGTATCTAATTGTTTGGTTTTCAATAACTTATTCCTCTGTTTCAATAAGTGGTTATATTGCTTCGATATATTTAAAAATGAGTGTTTCACGTGGAACACACCGGTATCAATAAAAGCCCTTCTACCAACCCCACCATTTTCTAATAATGTTTGGGATTCGGGCCTGATAAGGTGTGCATGAAACAGACGGGATAATCCAGAAGATTTTTTTTCTGATCGAGCATTTATCCTGATAATGGTTTTATGTTTGTTTTTTTTGATCGCTATCTTATGAGAAACGTTCACATAAGCTAATTGGGCAAAAACAATAAGGCTATCTTTATTATGTGAGAGAACCTTAGTAATATTTTGCGTTCTAAAAGAGCGCGCCCTACTTAGTATGTAAAGCGACTCTAGAATTGATGTTTTTCCACTCCCGTTAGGCCCAACAATAATATTAAGCTTAGGAGATGGTTGGAATATTATATTTTCAATATTCCTAACATCTTTAATTTGAACATCGACTAAAGACAAGAAAAATAATTACAGTAAAAATGTTTATATACGCATTGGCATAATAATAAATTGACTGCTCTTATCTTCTGGATTTTCAAGTAAGCAACTACTGTTTGTATCAGTAAACGAAACTAACACATTATCCGATTCAATTACATTTAGGGCATCCATTAAATAACTTGAATTAAAGCCCATACTCATCTCATCACCATTGTAATCAACCACTACTTCTTCTTCGGCTTCATCCTGTTCAGGGTTATTGGCATTAATAGTCATTAATTGGTTTGATAAGTCTAAACGTATTCCTTTATATTTTTCATTGGATAAAATGGAAACACGAGATAAAGCAGATTTAAAAGATAACTTATTGATATTAAAGCTATGTTTACTTTGTTCAGGGACTACGTTATTAAAATCAGGGAAGCGTCCATCAATCAACTTTGCATTAAGTTCAACATCACCCAACGAGAATTTAATACTGTTTTTAGCGATCTTTATCTCAACGGCACCTTCAAATTTATCCATTAGTCTGAGTAGTTCTTGGGCTGCTTTTCTTGGAATGATAACCTGGTTAATGGATTGATTTTCATTATCAATTTTATTTTTAGATAGGGCTAGCCGATGACCGTCGGAGGCGACAGTTTGTAATTCACCATCAACAATTTCCATCATTAAACCATTTAGATAATAACGAACATCTTGTTGTGCCATACAAAAAATAGTTTTACTAAAGGCTTTTAATAAAACCTCTTGGTTAATGTTTATTTGATTTAGGTAACTTGATTCATCGAAAAGAGGGTATTCATCTGATGGCAGTGTCCTAAGTGTAAATCTGCTTTTGCCTGATTTAATAATAAGAACACCATCATTGAAAGATAAATTTAATTCACAGTGATCAGGTAAAGATCGACAGATGTCTAATAACTTTCTTGCAGGAATCGTTATATTAAAGCTTTCTTCCCCTATCAATATAGATTTAGCACTGACCTGTACTTCTAAATCGGTGCCTGTAAATTTGATCGTACCATTGTTAATCGATAAATAAACATTTGATAAAATAGGTAAGGTCTGTCTTCTTTCAATAACACCAAAAACTTTCTGTAATGGCTCTAATAGATCTTCTTTATTAATATTTAATTTCATATCTCTTAATACTTATTATGATTATAAGGAATTAAAAATCGGTTAGTATTTTTAATTATTCATTTTAAATCAATAACCTATGTTATTTTGAAAGGTGTTGTTAAATATAAAAACTATTGTGGATAACTTGTTTGTAAAAACATCTCAAATTTTATCCACAGCTTACACCTAATTAATGCGATAGGGTTCTTAACAGGTTAATATAATCTTCATCAATCAATTGATCAGAGTCTCTTAGCTCTTTTACTTTTCGTGTTGCGTGAAGAACGGTCGTATGGTCCCGGCCACCAAATTGATTCCCTATTTCTGGCAAGCTGT
Organism: Cycloclasticus sp.; assembly: GCF_019090545.1. Taxonomy (NCBI): domain Bacteria; kingdom Pseudomonadati; phylum Pseudomonadota; class Gammaproteobacteria; order Thiotrichales; family Piscirickettsiaceae; genus Cycloclasticus; species Cycloclasticus sp. Next base: position 72,575 of record NZ_JAHRVT010000002.1, read on the forward strand.
ATTGAGTAAGTTCTTTTGCCAGAGCCATTGCTATTTGTCTTGGGCGAGCGATTGATCTTGTTCGTTTAGCAGACAATAAGTCAGATGTCCTTATTTTGTAGTACTCAGCAACCGTTTTTTGAATGTTATCAATGCTAATACGTTTGTTTTGTAGAGCAATCAAATCTCTGAGTGCTTCTTTAGTAAAATCTAAGGTAATAGGTTTACCGGTAAAGTTCGCATTTGCTAAAACTCTGCGTAAGGCCCCTTCTAGTTCTCTAACATTGGATTTAATTCTATTGCCCATAAAAAAAGCAACTTCATCAGCTAGGTCAACGCCACTTAACGCGGCTTTACTTTTTAAAATAGCCACGCGTGTTTCTAGGTCTGGCGGTTCGATGGGAATTGGTAAGCCCCAACCAAAACGAGATTTAAGCCGTTCTTCTAAACCATTGATCTCTTTTGGATAGCAATCACAGGTTAGGACGATTTGCTTATTGTTTTCAATGAGAGTGTTAAAGGTATGAAAGAATTCTTCTTGAGACCTTTCTTTCTTTGCAAAAAACTGGATATCGTCAATAAGTAATAGGTCTAATGAACGATAGTAGTTTTTAAAATCATTTATGGTGTTTTTCTGTAAAGATTGGACCATACCGGATACAAAGCGCTCGGATGATAAAAAAGACACACGTTTGTTTTTGTTCTTTTGAAGAATGGCATTGCCTATGGAGTGCATTAAATGCGTTTTACCGAGCCCTACTCCCCCATAGATAAAAAGCGGGTTGTATGAAACACCCGGGTTCTCCGATACCTGTATAGCCGCGGCTTTGGCTAACTCATTAGATTTACCCATAACGAAAGAGTCAAAAGTAAAGGCACTATTAAGATTATGGGAAACACTGGGTGTGTTATTAGCTTTAGTCGTCGTTTTTTTACTGACAGTAGCGGGCGAAGGTTGTACTTTTGAACTGCCTATTTTTAGATGAAGCTTAATTTTATTTTCAGTTAACTTATTGATTATATTAGTTATATTTTCAATATAGTTATCTGAAACCCAATCTAAAACAAATTTGTTTGGCGCAAATAAAAGCAATTCATCATTATTAGTTTGAGCTTGAAGAGGGCGAACCCAGGTATTTATTTGTTGAGGGGGAATTTCTTCCTCTAATCGTTGTAAACATTGCTCCCAGAGAGATGACACATTAATCCTTGATAAAATTGAAACGAATGGCTTATAAGAATACCCCTTAAAGGGAAAGTTATCCACAGTAAAAAAGATTCATTAGAGAGCGACACTACGGCGGGAATCTTTATTTAAACATTGACTTTTTAGAGAAATAAAACTAACCTTCCCAGTCTTTTTCTCGAAAGAAAATCAAGCTCCAAAAAGCTATCTTTCGTCATATTATTAATTAGTCATTCATAGGACATTTCAACATGAAAAGAACGTTTCAACCAAGCAACTTAAAAAGAGCGAGAACACACGGTTTTAGAGCAAGAATGGCAACTAAATCAGGCCGTAAAATTATCAATGCTAGACGTGCGAAAGGTCGAGCTCGTTTATCAGCGTAATAAAAGAAAAAAAGCACGCGTTTACAAAAACACACAAGCTGAACAGCCCGTCGGAATACGCTAACGTTTTTAAGGGAGCTGAAAGAAGCACGGATGACTTGCTGACTGTCTTAGCGCGAAAAAAAAACTTATCTGGAGCAAGGCTTGGCCTCGCAATCGCTAAGAAAAATGTTAAAAGAGCTGTAAAAAGAAACGCTATTAAACGAGTAGTTAGAGAGTCGTTTAGACAGCAAAAAGAACACTTATCTGGCTACGACTTTGTTATTTTATGTCGCCACAAGGCTGCTTCGGCAAGTAAAAAAGAATTGGCAACATCCATTAATAGACATTGGATTAGGTTTATGAAAAGTGAATAAACTCTTTATTTATTTGATTAAATTTTATCGATATTTTGTTAGCCCAGTGCTAGGTAGTCGTTGCCGTTTCTACCCTACATGCTCACAGTACGCGCTTGAAGCTTTTCAACAATACAGAACAATAAAAGCAATAAGCCTTACACTAAAAAGGCTTTTACGTTGCCAGCCTTTTTGTAAGGGTGGTGTAGACCCGTTACCAACGTCAGATAAAACTCATGGATAATCAAAGAACATTACTTTTTGCAGCGCTAGCATTTATAGCGGTGCTTATTTGGCAAGCTTGGCAAAAAGACTATGTCTTACCACAACAAATACAACAGCAAGTGCAAAGTGAGGGCGTTAATTCATCAGCGGATGTACCTAATGTTGCTAAAAGTGAGCCGTTACCAACCGGTGTTAATCAAGAGACAGAACCAAAGGATTTGGCGCTTAACGGCGGTGTTATAGAGGTTATTACAGACGTATATGAGCTGAAAATTGATAAAGTTGGTGGCAATATAGTTAACCTTTATTTAACTCAGTATCCGGATACGAAAGGTTTAGAAGAAACAGTTCAACTGTTAAATAACACACCGTCCAAAACATTCGTTGTTGAGTCTGGCTTAATTGTCCAAAATGGTGAAAGCCCTAATCATCACGCGCTTTGGAGTGCATCTGACAGTCAATATGTAATGACAGGTGATGAGTTGCGGGTGCCATTAACTTGGAAAAATGAAAGCGGTATAGAAGTTACTAAAACCTATGTGTTTAGCAAAGGTAGCTATAAAGTTGATGTTGAAACAAGTATAGAAAATAACGGCTCTAATAGCTGGTCTGCTAGAGAGTATTTGCAAATAAAGCGTAATGATTATGCTGATAAGAAAGCAAACTCAATGATCTATACGTATACTGGTGGTGTTTTGTATACAGATGAGGACAAGTATCAAAAAATTGATTTTGATGATATGGAGGATGAAAACCTTAGCCAAGAAGCCACAGGTGGCTGGGCAGGGATGATTCAACATTACTTCGGCGTTGCTTGGGTGCCGGAAAAAGAGAATAACTACACATACTATACAAAAGCATTAAGTGCTGGAAAGTATGTAATTGGCGCTTATTCACCGATGACTGTTGTCGAGCCAGGACAGAGAAAAACAATTAATTCGGTATTATTTGCAGGGCCAAAATTACAAGAGCAGCTTAAGGAAATTGCACCGGGCCTAGAGTTAATGGTTGATTACGGTAAGCTTACGATTATTGCAGAACCGATTTTTTGGCTGTTAAGTTTCTTCTATGATTTTGTAGGAAACTGGGGTGTTGCTATCATTATGGTAACGTTTACCATCAAAGCACTGTTCTTTAAGCTATCTGAAAAAAGCTATAAATCAATGGCGCATATGAAATTGGTGCAGCCAAGAATCGTTGCATTAAAAGAACGGTATGGGGACGATAAACAGCAGCTGAATAAAGCGATGATGGAGCTGTATAAAACAGAAAAAATAAACCCATTGAGTGGTTGTTTACCGATTCTGATTCAAATTCCTGTTTTTATCGCTTTGTATTGGACCTTACTAGAAAGTGTTGAGCTAAGACAGGCTCCTTTTGCACTGTGGATTGATAACTTATCTGCTGCCGACCCGTACTTTATTTTACCGGTTATTTATGGGATCACTATGTTCTTCCAGCAGCGTTTAAACCCTGCTCCGGTCGATCCTATGCAAAAGAAAGTGATGCAAATGCTACCGATTATGTTTACTGGTTTTTTTGCCTTTTTCCCAGCAGGCTTAGTGCTGTACTGGATTGTAAATAATCTACTAACGATTGCTCAACAGACAGTAATTATGAAACGTATAGAGTCAGGAAAAGAAAAGTAATTTATTGATGGCTAATAACGACACTATTGCTGCTGTTGCCACAGCCAGTGGTCGTGGTGGAATTGGCATTATTAGGATTAGCGGTACAAACACAAAACAAATTAGCCAGCAGCTACTGGGCAGTGAAATACCCGCCAGACAAGCTTGCTTCAAGTTATTTAAAGCAAACGATAATAGCACTATTGATAGTGGGCTTGCGTTGTACTTTAAGTCTCCAGCCTCTTATACAGGTGAAGATACTTTAGAGCTTCAAGGGCATGGTGGCCCAGTTGTTTTAGATATGCTTTTAAAAAGAGTGTTAGCCCTAGGTGCACGCCTTGCTGAACCGGGTGAATTCACCCAAAGGGCATTTTTAAATAATAAATTAGACCTAGCTCAAGCTGAGGCAGTTGCTGATATTATTGATGCAGGGACAGCGGCAGCAGCCTCATCAGCGCAACGATCGTTGCAAGGGGCTTTTTCAGAGCGAATTAATGATCTACAAAGGCAATTAACACACTTGCGTTTATATGTAGAGTCGGCGATTGACTTTAGTGATGAAGATATTGATTTTTTAGCTGGTGAAGAGCTACAAAAAATAATCTCAAACCTACAACAAGCCTTTAAAACGATTACAGAAACGGCAAAGCAAGGAAGTTTATTGCGTGATGGGATGACCGTGGTATTGGCTGGTAAACCGAATGCTGGTAAATCAAGTTTATTAAATGCACTTTCACAACGTGATACGGCGATTGTGACAGCAGTCGCTGGAACGACTCGTGACGTGCTCAAAGAGCAAATTCAATTAGATGGTATGCCAGTACATATTATTGATACGGCAGGTCTACGTGAAACCAGCGATATTATTGAACAAGAAGGCGTTAAAAGAGCAAAACATGCCATTTCACAAGCAGATCAAGTGTTGTTAGTGGTGGATGATCAAGAATCAAGCGCTGATGATTATTTGTCTTTATTAAATGATATACCCGCCTCAGTTCCAGTAACGATAGTTTTTAATAAAGTGGATATTACCGGTACGCAGGTAGGAGAAACAACGTCGAAAGATGGGCGAACGATAATAAGGCTTTCAGCAAAACATAAAGATGGGTTAAATCTTTTAACTCAACACCTGAAAGAAAGAATGGGGTTTAATTCAGAAGAAAAAAATGTATTTTTAGCTCGTCGTAGGCATTTAGATGCATTGACTCGATCTCATGCTTTTTTAAATGATGGTATTGTCCAGTTACTTCATTATCAAGCTGGGGAGATGTTTGCAGAAGACTTGCGATTGGCACAAAATGCGTTATCTGAAATTACTGGAAAAATGACACCGGATGATCTTTTAGGGGAGATTTTCTCTTCATTCTGTATAGGAAAATAAAGAAATCTGGGTGAGTTAACTATCGACGTAGTTAGTCTACTTTATACGTTTTATTTAGGGGTAAATATAGACTCTTTAGAGCATACGCATAAAGCTAATACCAAAGTCATAACAACGGTGGTCAACACCATACCCAGTGCCGCCCCACATAGTACCCACTAAGACGTCGACTTTCCAGGTGTCGTATTGAAATCCCATCCCTACGTTAGCGATTTGTATATCACCTAGGGTAATGGTTGCAGGGTTCTCAAACTCAGAAGGAACACCTGAAGACTCATTGGTATAACCAGCTCGTAAAGTTATCTTGTTATTTAGAAGGTACTCGGTACCAACACTATAACCATGGGCACGATTCCAGCCAGGGTCACCATCAACATTTTGTAAGAATTTTCCGGGTTCATCAAAGGTAGCATTAGAGCCAGGCCAGTTGAAATCACTCCAGTCATTTTCTCGATAATCATAAGTAAAGGTAAGTTTTTTTGTAGGTTTATATGCAACACCTACACCCCATGAAGCACCGTATTCAAAATCAGTATGCCCATCACTTTTTTCATTGGTTTTAAATGGGTCAATGTTGCTGCCGCCTTTAAGCCTAATCTTTGTATCACCTTCTAGTTTTATGTCACTGCCAGTGCGATATATTGCGCCTACACTCCACTGCTCATTAAACTTATAAAGCACACCAATGTTTCCTTGAAAACCATAACCCCATTTACGTATTTTTGCATCGTAGTTATAGTTCCAGTCGGAGCCAGAGGCAGAGATATAATCTTTCTTAACATCGCCACGCCAAACATTAATAAGCATATCAACGCCAAAACCGACACTTAACTTCTGCGTTACTTGATAACCGATAGAGCCGTTGATACTCATCAAGCCAAGAACGGCAAAAACATCGGCTTCGATTTCTGCATCATTAGCAGGATCAAATATTTTATCGTTGTAACTTGAATATGCCCCGCCTACACCAAAGGCACCACCGGCCAGTGTATAGCGACCAAAATTTTTAAATATAAGAAACGATGGCATGGTAGCAGCACCTAACCAAAGCTCTTCATCATCATCAAAGTTAGTCGGTTCGGATGGGTAAAAGCCAGGAAATAAATCGCCCTTATTGGGGTCGTAATCACCACCAGGGAGTGAGTTATTTGAAACACCGTTTTTAGCATCAACGTCAGCTGTCATTGAGTACACGCCAAAAGTATAACCAGCACCTTTTAATTGACTTAAACCAGCAGGGTTCCAAAAGACAGCAGAAGCATCATCTGCCAAACCAATAAATGCGCTACCCATGCTCATGGCACGAATGCCTAGGCCTTCCATATTTACGCCACTAGCGTAAGTTTTTGTTGCTGGAACTGAGGACAGTGAGATTAATGCGAGGCTGAGAAAAATACTGCTAAACCAGGTTTTTTTTGAAAGAGGCTCTTCCGTTGAGAGAGTGAATTCATTATAGTAACCGTTTCCCTTAATTTTATTTTTTATAATCAACGCATTATATCAGAGAATATTAGTATTAGATGATATCGGTGAAACAAATGATATAACGCGAAGGCGTGAATGAAGGGCGTTTAAACAGGACTCTGTTTTAGATAAAACCAAATCAAAGGCACTTTGTTCATTCATACTTTGGTATATTGATGGTTTGCCCTAAAAGGGAAAAGAAATTTATTCTAATAATGGTATAAGTAAAAAGATGACCCACCCAATAATTGAAAGCCTGTTGTGGAGGCATACCACTAAAAAGTACGATGCTTCAAAAAAAATACCCGAAGAGGAATTAAAGGTGCTTTTTGAAGCAATGCGCTTATCACCCTCCTCTATTAATTCACAGCCTTGGCGGTTTGTTGTTATTGAGAGCGATGAAGCAAGACAACGTATGAGTCGGACATTTGCTCATAAATATCAGTTTAACCAAGCGCATGTTTTCGATAGCTCTCAAATTATTCTGTTTGCTCACAAACCACGTTACACTCGTGATGATTTTGCAAAAGTGGTTGATAGAGGGATTGCAGATAAGCGTATAAAGCAAGAAGACCGCGACAAAGCCTTTGCTATTTTTGGATTTGCTGAAAGCAATACGGATGAAACAGGGGATACTAGCAACTGGACAAAAGCACAGACCTACCTTGCTTTAGGGAATACTTTACATACATTGGCCCGGCTTAAGATTGACTCTACGGCTTTGGAAGGTATTGATGCGGATTTGGTAAACGAAGAATTTAAAAAAGAGTTGGGCGACTACCGTTGTGAAGTGGCGCTAGCGATTGGTTACCATCACCCTGATGAAGACTATAATGCAAAACTTCCAAAATCACGACACAGCTTAAACAGTGTTTTAGTGCGCATATAAGACGATAAGTACAGGTTTAAAACAACATTAAATAGGCGAATTTTTAGTTTCTATTTTAAATAGTGTGTTGATCGATCTTTGCTTTTGGGGCATAACGAAATAATCAGTACGGTGATGAAAAGGCTGAGCAAGTTAAAAGTGAAAGTGTTTTACCTGTTGAATAAAAGAATGTTCGGCTTCTTTTCCATAACGAGTGTTTAGATACAGTGTTTTTAATGTCGTTAGGTCACCTGCCCTTTGTGGGTATTGTTTAATGGCCCGGTTAAAGTAGTCAGTTGTGGTTTCGTGTGGTTGGCGCTGCCCTATTCTTTTTGCTAATGACTTACACAGTACTAAATATGCGGTTTGAACGGCATCATGAGATTTTTTTTGCAGTAATAGCACAGCACCAATTGAGCCAATGAGCACTAGCCCGCTTAGCACCGCTAACCACTTCACCATGCCTCTCCAGTCAAAAATACCAAGATTAGAGAGAAAATTGAGTTGTTTTTCTGGACCATAGGCGAGAACAGCGTTTTGCCAATAATAATCTAAACTATTGAGAGCCCATTTAAGCTGTTGAGCCCATTGCTGGAAGCCCTCTGGGGGCGTTATAAGAAAATTAATATCGCTATTAGCTTGTTGTGATGAAGGATCAATGCTGTGTTCAATACGGTTAGGTGCGATGGCGGCAGTAGGGTCAATTCGAACCCAGCCCGCTTCTTCTAACCAAACCTCAACCCAGACATGGGCATCTGCTTGGCGGATGTTATAAAAGTCTCCAACTTTGTTATAAACGCCACCTTGATAACCGGCAACAAGCCGAGAAGGAATACCTGCTGCGCGCATTAAGGTGGCAAAACTGGTGGCAAAGTGGCCACAAAAACCGCGTTTAGTATCAAATAAAAACTCTGAAACAGGGTCTTGGCCTAATGAAGGCGGTTTAAGTGTGTAATAAAACTCTTTATTATAAAATTCAAGCGCTTGCTTAATAACGCCTTGATTATCAGCATTGGCTTTAAGCCATTTATTTGCCAAGTCGAAGACCCTCGGGTCTGTGTTATCGGGTATGTGGAGTGCTCGATTCAGGTCGTTGTCAGACGGCTTTGCCTGGATTTTTTGCGAGGTTGAACGAATATTGAACGAAATATTTCGACTGAGTTTTTTATTTAATATTAATTGGTGGTCATGCGTTAAGCGGGCGTTTTTTGGTGCTGCTGCAGGGATATCAAGTGCAAAAAGCCAATATTGATGATGAGGTTCCATCATCAAGGTGTATTGAATATCTAAACCTTCATTATTGATAGCTTTTGCACGTTTAAATGAGTCTGATTTAGGTGGCGTTAGTGTCCAAGAACGTCCATCGGTTTCCCAAAAAACAGGGCCACGCCAATATAAGTCTTTTTGTTTGGGTGCTGTACCATCAAAACGTACCCTAAAAGCTGTTTTATCAGAGAGGGCTAAGTTTGAAACATTGCCAGGGTTAATCGTGTCGCTTAAACCACTAATTGCAGACTGTTGATTTGGCATGGCCCAAAGAGGCCCAATCATACGAGGGAAAAAAATGAAAAATATAAGCATTAACGGAACGGATAAAAAAAGGATGGTAGCCGAGATGCGTAATAACCCTGGGTTTTTTAAACGATGACATTGAGTATTGTTGATGGTCAGTGAAAATAAAAGCAAGAAAAACACACAGAAGGCATATGTAGCAATTTCAATGTATTGTTCGAATAAAAAAGGAGTAATGAGTATAAAAAAATTCAAATAAATCACTGCTTGCGTGTCCCTGCTAGAGCGGCTTTCGAGAAGTTTTAATCCCATCAGTATAATTAATAAAGAACTACTGGCATCGCGACCTAGAGACATGCCGTATGTTTTTAATACAAAAAAAGCTAGGCCGATTGAAAGCGGTAATAACAACCATTTACTCGGTAAAGTATTAGGAAACCAGAGAGTTAGTGCTCGCCACCCTAGCAGACTAAAACCGATCACTATAAAGGGGAGAGGAAGTTCACCAATATGTGGAATGATTAGCAGTACACCAATGCTGATGAGTAGTTTGATAATGGTGGGCTGAAGGGGCATGGTTATTTATGAATGTCCGTATAAGGCTAGCGCTTTTAAACATGTATGCAGGTGTGCATGGCCATGGTTTGGCGGCTGCTCAACACCGGGTAGGCGTAAACCATACTCAAGGCCTTGGGCTTCGCAGTCTAATAGCCAGAAGCACAGCTGAGATAGTTTTGCTTCGGTGTCTAATGGCTGGCAAAAATGCCAATCTAGCCAGACAGAAATGGACTCTTCAGCACTAAATTGATTACTGTAAAAACCCTTTTCAGCGGCAAAGGCTTTCCAGTTTACTTGTCGATAACTTTGCCCTTGTTGATAGGGTTTTAAGCCAATAAATTCATCGGTACCAACTTGGTTGCTGGCAGCTTTGTTTTGTTCGTCGCTGGGTTGGTTAATTTCTAGCGATAAGCCACTATCAATTGGTTGGGGGTAAACTAAGATGGCTTGGTTAAAAAGTAGTGGTGACCAAGCTCGAAAAAACCCAAAAGGGAAAGTAGTAGACAGTGTAATGGTATCGAGTGTGTGCCATCCGCGTTGCTTAAACTTGATCGGTAAGGTAATTAATAAAGTTTGATTTTTTTGAACATCAAAAAAAGTTTGTTGGTGCAAATAAGAAGCTTTAATGGCCCAACGTTCAACCCCTTTTGTTTCCTTAATAAGCACTTTCATTTGGCCGCTAGAGCCAGCATAATAAGGGGGAGTTTTGCTCGGTGAAATAATCAACCCATATAGATTTTTAACGCTATAAAACGTAGACATTTGTGCACTAGCAGCCAATAGAAAGCTAAAGACAAATCCCATACTATTATTGTAATTAATCGAGGCGATCAGCATTAATAAAATAACGACGAGCAGTGATAAGCCGCCTTTATTCGGTAGGATGAAGATACGCCGGTAATTTAATTGAATAGAAGAGTGCTGAGGGGCTTCGCCTTTGGTGAAGCGTCTTAAAGACATGCGTTTTGAAAGAGTAAGGGCCATACGAAGTACGATGCTTAAGTCACTTAACTGTAACACGTGTTTGTGCTGTATAAAGATGAAAAAAGCCGCTATTGCGGCTTTTTATTGTTAGCTTAAAACGTGTCTTAAAGTGTAGGAGCGGATTCTTTTACGCTTGATTTTTCTTCCATGCGAGTCATCCATGCGCTTACTCCTGAGTAATCTGCTAATAAAGAGCCCTCAGGTATCATGCCAAAAAAAGCTAAAATAGGATAAAGAAAATAATCGGCTAAAGAAGCTTGAGAGCCGGCGAGGTAATTGTTGGTGGAAAGCGTTTTATCCAATAGAGCTAGATGTGCCTTCGCCTTAGGGATTGCAGCATCAAGAACGGACTGGTCTAAAGGAATAATTTCAAATCTAAATAAGGCAATTTCATGAATTAGTTCCTGAAAAACATAAGCGTTAATGTAACTAGTCCATTGGTTCATGATTGCGCGCTCTTTAGCATCAGCAGGTTGAAGTGCTGGGCCATCAAAGGCCTGATCAATGTATTTGGTGATCGCTAATGTTTCATATAAAACAAAGTCCTCGTGTTTAAAAGCAGGCACTTTGCCTGTCGGGTTAACAGCGATCATTTCTTCAGTATTGGGTTCAAAAGGTAATAGTTCATAAGCAACACCTTTCTCAGCTAAGGCAATGCGGGCTGTTCTTACGTATGTACTGATTGGAAAGCCATATAAAGTAATGTCGCTCATTTCATTTGTCCTATTATTTTGATTAAATGGAAAGTCAATAGTAAGTAATTGTCGTTAGACTGTAAATATATAGGGGAGAAAAATGAGCCAACGCTTCGAAAATAAAGTTGTTGTGGTAACCGGTGCGGCCCAAGGTATAGGTAAAGCCTGTGCTTTACGGTTTGCACGTGAAGGTGGTCAGGTAATGATTGCCGACCGTGTGGAAGATCAAGCTTTGTTAGTGCAGCAACAAATACAACAGGAAGGGGGTATTGCTGAAATATGTATGGCAGACCTAGAGACCAGTGAAGGTGCCAAGCACGTTATGCAAACAACCATAGAAAAGTTTGGTCGTATTGATGTGTCTGTTCACAATGTTGGTGGCACTATTTGGGCAAAGCCATTTTGGGAGTACCCAGATGATCAAATTGAAAAAGAAATTAATCGATCACTATGGCCTACTCTATGGTGTTGCCGTGCGGTTATTCCTTTTATGATGGAGCAGCAGTCAGGCGCTATTGTTAATATTGGTTCTGTAGCAACGCGTGGGATTAACCGAGTACCCTACTCCGCAGCAAAAGGCGGTGTTCAAGCAGCGACCATTTGTATGGCAATGGAGTTGGCAGAGCACAATATTCGCGTTAATTGTGTAAACCCGGGTGGAATTGATCAAGGAGAGCGAGCTATTCCAAGAAATACCGATGCGCTAACCGAGTTAGATAAAGCCGGTATGCAAGGCGTTTATGATCAAACGATTAGAGACACCCCAATGAAGCGTTTTGGAACGCCCGAAGAAGAAGCAGCAGCGATTTGCTTTTTAGCGGCTGATGAGGCGTCGTATATAACAGGGGAAGTGATGAATGTAGCGGGTGGTGGAATTGGTTAGCAATTGACCCCAAAAGTAAATGTAAAAAAACCTTTTTCAAGGTAATTTTGATTTAAATCAAATTTTAATTGCCATTGTATTGCTGTATCATTGTGATCTGATGAGTCAAAGACCATTTTGAATAAGGCGTTTTAATGGGGTTAGTTAGAGAAATAAAAGGTGTGTAGCACCCTTTAGCTGGCCTTCAAATAACGATAAAAATGTGTGTAAGTTAGTGAGGAGATATAGGTATGAGCAATAGAAGACTTGAGAGTGATTACAGCCGCTATATGGATTTAAAGGAAGGCTGGGTTGATCGTCGTATTTTTTGGGAGCAAGAGATTTATGAGCAAGAGTTAGAGCAAATATTTGCTAAGGCTTGGCAGTTTATTGCGCATGACTCGATGATGCCGAATCCTAATGATTTTTATACCACCTATATGGGTGAAGATGGTGTTATTGCTGCCCGTCAAAAGGATGGCAGTGTGAAAGTGTTTCTTAACTCCTGTACACATAGAGGTAATAAAATTTGTTATGCCGATGATGGAAACACTCGAAACTTCACGTGTAACTACCATGGTTGGGCGTTTGGAACCGATGGTGAATTAAAAGGCCTATCAAATGAGCACGTGTACGATGAAGGTGACATCGATAAAAGTAAATGGGGCTTAAAACAAGCTCGGGTAGATAGCTACAAAGGTCTAATCTTTGCTACATTTGATGAAGAAGCTCCTTCACTTGAAGAGTTCTTAGGTGACTTTAGATGGTATTTGGACATCATGCTTGACCAAGATGATGGCGGCACAGAGTTTATCGGTGGTGGTATCAAAAACTACATTAATGCTAACTGGAAATTCGGTGTTGAGAATTTCGTAGGGGATGCCTATCACGCCCTATGGACGCATGACTCAGGCTTTAAGGCGATGAATAACAATGAAGGCTTTCCACCAGCTGATCCAACAGGTAGCTACCACGCCAGTATGAATGGTCATGGTTGGGAATTTGGCACCGAAGGGCTGGCCGATATTGCGATTTTAGGTCAACCTAAAGTGCTTGAATATTATGAAAAAATGCGCCCAAAAATGGCAGAGCGCTTGGGTGAGATGAGATCAAAAATATTCGGTTCCTTGGCATCGGTATCGCTATTTCCTAACTGTTCATTTTTACCAGGTATTCAAACATTCCGTGTGTGGTTACCAAGAGGCCCACATAAGTTTGAAATGCGGATGTGGACTATCGTTAATAAAAATATGCCGGATGAAATTAAACAAGCCATTAATATTGGTTGTATGCAAACGTTTAACCCAGCTGGTGTGCTGGAAATGGACGACGGTGAAAACTGGGAAGGTAATACATCCGTTAATAAAGGTGTGGTAACACGAAGAGGAAAGCTGCATTACGGTTGCGGAATAAACCGTAGAATTGAACATGAAGAACTGCCAGGTATTGTTTATGCTAGTCAATTTAATGATGCTAACCAACGTCAATTTTATGAGCGTTGGGCTGACTTGATGAACGCGAAAAGTTGGGATCAAGTGCCTACCCGCTACACGCCGCGCTATGCAGGCAAGAAAACAGTCTAGGGGAGCTGAAGATGACAAACGAAACAACAAGTAATAACAAGGTCGCTTCTTTAGAGTTGATTAATGAAGTACAGCAGTTTTTGTACCGTGAAGCACGACATCATGATAATGAAGAGTTCAGAGAGTGGTTAACAATGTTAACTGAAGATATTCATTATTGGATGCCATATCGTTATCAACGTTATCGTAAAAATGAGAAAGAGCCGACGATTTACGACACGGCTTATTACAACGATGATATGGAATGTTTGGTAAAACGCATCATACGTACCGAAACAGGTACGTGTTGGTCCGAAGACCCAGCAACTCGAAGTGCCCATGTGGTGACGAATATCGAAGTTGAGTTAACGGATAATCCAGATGAATTTAGGGTTTATTCGTTGGTAACTGTGCACAGAAATATTAATGAAGATGAAGAGCACACGATGTTAGGCCACCGAACAGATTTAATTAGACGCGTAGACGGTGTGTTGAAGTTAGCTAAACGTAAAATTATTCTCGATCAAAATATCTTCAAAAATAAAAGTCTGAACGTTTACCTTTAAAAATAAATAGATTAATAAAGCACCGTTAGTGCTCTATTAATACCGTATATTAGACCCTGCGAGAGCAGGGTTTTTTAATGGAGTTAAATCAGTGAAAAATGAAACACTTAAAGCCGTGGTGCTGTTAAATATTGCGGGATTGCTATGGGGCGGGAATATGATTTTGGGTCGGTATTTGGCCGATTTTTTAGGCCCCTGGTCGATTGTTAGTACACGCTTGGTGATTGGGGGCTTTATTTTTATATTATTGCTGATGCAAACAGGGGAGCTTAAAAAAATTAAGCATATTACAAACTGGTGGACGTTTATCGCGTTAGCAATTTTCGGCGTTATATTTTTTCAGTCCCTGCTCTACTATGGCTTAAGGCTGACAACTTCAACCAATGCCGGCTTGATTAACTCCTTAACACCACTGCTGACTGCATTTATGGCGGCGGCTTTCTTAAAAGAAAAATTAAATTATCATCATTGGGTTGCAGCGGCCGTCACTATTTTTGGCTTGTTGTTTATACTGGGCGAAGGGGATTTAACCAATTTATTGCTGCTTAATTTTAATGTTGGTGATTTATTAGTATTAGGTGCTGTCATCAGTTGGGTGATTTATAGTCTTATTGCTAAAAACGCGATGATAGGCATGTCTCCCCTACTCCTGACGGCTTTAGGTGTGCTGCTCTCTCTTGTTGTGGTGATCCCATTAGGAATATATGAGGCAAAGGTCATACAAACACCTCATTTAACAGTTAATGCATTCTGGGCCTTAATGTTTATTAGTGTAGGGCCAACGGTGTTGTCATTGTTATTTTGGAATAAGGGTATGAAGGTTATCGGCCCATCGCGGGCTTCATTGTTTTTAAATACGGTGCCTGTTTATATTATTATTATCAATGCCGTGTTTTTGGAAGAAATGCCTTATCAATACCAAATAATTGGGATGGTTTTAATTTTTATGGGCAGTTTTTATGCGGGTTTAAAAGCGCATAAACCAAAGCTAAGGGATTAACACAGGGCTGCCAATTCTATTGCGTTGAACTAGATAGTCGTGAGCCTTGGCCACATCAGACAAGGCAAAGCTCTCCCCTACTTGAATATTGATGTGGCCTTTTTCAAGCATTGCTAAATAGCGGGCCGCACTGTCAAGTATCTCTTGTCGGTTTCTAGTGTAATGATATAAAGTTGGGCGAGTTAAATAAAGCGAGCCTTTTTTTGAAAGCTCTAGGACATCAAATGGGTCGGGCTTACCTGATGCATTTCCAAAACTAACCATCAGTCCTCGCACACGCAAACAATCAAGTGATTGGGTAAAGGTGTCTTTACCGACGCCATCATAAACAACATCTACTTTTTGACCGTTGGTAATTTCATCCACAGCCTTAACGAAATCCTGCTCAGTATAATTAATAACAAAATCACAACCATTACGTTTCGCTATACGAGCTTTTTCCGTAGAACTAACAGTGCCAATAACGGTTGCTCCAATAGCTCGGGCCCATTGACAAGCAATTTGGCCAACACCGCCCGCGGCGGCATGAATGAGGATGACATCGCTCGGTTTTAAATCATGTAGTCTGCAAAATAAGTATTCAACCGTCATACCACGTAGCAAGCTGGTGGCGACCGATTTATCATCAATATTATCGGGGATAGGAACCAGTTCATTAATATCAATGACCCTATATTGTGTGTAGGCACCCTTAGCGGCAGAATAAGCCACACGTTGACCAACTGAAAACTCGGTAACGCCCTCGCCCACTTGTTCAATGACCCCAACGGCTTCATCGCCTAAGGTGGCGGGTAAATCAATTGGGTAGAGACCAGAGCGGAAATAGGTGTCTATATAATTAACGCCAATTGCAGTTTGTTTAAGCAGTACTTGCTGTGCTTTAGGCTCTTCGATAAGGCTCGTGTCGAGTTTGAAAACACTGGAATCACCAGTTTGATAAATATTGGCAGACAAGTTTGTATGCATATAAGTTCCAAGAGGTTAATGGTTTGCAGAAATTAGCAAAGTATAGTTTGCAAGTAAAATCGAAATTTAAAAACTTTGTTTAATGAAAAAAGTTGATGCAAACATGAGTAAAGCAACTATATACTGTATAGAAATAAGCGAAATATGGCTAATGTAAAAATTGGCGCGGCTTTTATTAGCCTAATTCTAGTTAAAAATCATTGACAAATATATCTGGATTATTATAGTTTTGAACGCTTGTTTGATTGGTAGTGAAGTTAAATAATTAATAGATTCAGCTGATGAGGGGAAATAGTGAAATCGATAAATCTTAAAAGAATAAAAGGCGCACGCCTTTTGTGTGTGCTTGCCTTGGCATTTCTGGTGACAGGAATTGCAACGGCAGAAAACGGAACGTCAAGTGAACAAGGTGAGTTTCAACGATTTTGGCCGGATAACCTTTATGCGGTTGAGTTTGTAAACGAGAATATTGGTTTTATAGCGGGATATTCGGGTTCTGTCTTTAAAACAGAAGACGGTGGTGAAACATGGTCTGCTATTTATATCGGTGTCAATGAGTTAATTCGTCACTTATCTTTTGTAGATGCTAACAATGGATGGGCGGTAGGCCATCGAGGCTCCATTCTACACACAGCAGATGGTGGCTTTACATGGGTTGTTCAGAAACAAGACGAAGGAAATTATTTAAGAGATATTTCATTTGCAGACGTAAATAATGGCTGGGCTGTTGGACATGGCGCGGCTATTTGGCATACCTCAGATGGCGGTAAAAACTGGGAAAAGCAAACTTTAACAGGCTTTGATGGTAGAGACTTACCAAGGTTACATGGTGTTGTGGCTAAAGATGCAGATAGTGCCATTTTAGTTGGTGAGTTTGGCATGATTGCCCATACTGAAAATAAAGGTGATCTATGGTTGGTTAGCTATAACCCAAGTAGAGCTACATTGCTTTCAGTAGCATCACATGGTGATGGGGCAATTGCAGTAGGTCTAGATGGGGGTGTGGTTAGTATTGCTTTGGCAACAGATGAACAATGGGCTGAAGTAGAAGCGATTGAGCAAGCGCTGCAAGCAAAAAAAGAAGAAAAAGCAAGAAAGAAAGCAGCCCGTAAAAAAAGAGAGTATGTACCTGAGCATGTAGAGCCATTACCAAAAGTGGATACCAACTACTACATAACAAAAATAGACAGTGGTCTTACCAATCATTTATATGATGTATCAGCAACAGCGAGCAATGAAGTTGTTGTGGTAGGTGCTTCGGTTATGTTTAAAGTCTCAGAAGCTGAAAAGGAAGTCGCAGCTGCAATAGAAAGCGATGATGCTACGGTAGAAGTCGTTACAGAGCCTACATATACAGTAACAAACTTGATGCCTGAGGAAGGCTTCCCACTGCCTTATACTTGGATTGGCGGTGTGGATGTGACTGAGTCGGGCACAATCTGGGCTGCGGGTTTACGTGGAATGATCGTAAAAGGTAATTTGAATGATATGTCCTTTGGACAAAAACTAAATATAGCTGAGTCAGAGAACGTAAAGCTGATATCTAGTCGTTGGGGAGAAAAATAATGATTAATAAGTTGTCTAGCTTTATCGCAAGAAGGCCGGTGCTAGTTGCATCAATATTGACGGTGCTAACTATTATTCCTGGCTATTATGCGTATAAGGGTTTGTCACTTAATGTGATCCTTGAAGAAATGCTACCCGCAAACTCTAATAATGTAGAATTATTTTTACGGTTTGGTGAACAGTTTGGTGGTGCAAATACAACCTTAATTGAAGTAAAAAATAAAAAAGGGAATATTTATAACCTGGATTATTTAACTAAGTACAAACAAATAGCCGAAGACGTTTATTACAATAAACATACTTACCGTCACTTAAGTCAGTCTTTAGTATTAAGGAAAACCAAAGCCATTTCTGGTGGTGGGGGTCGTGTGGGCGTGGATGCGCTTCTATGGCCAGACTTACCTAAAACTGAACAAGAAATGACGAGGATGCGTCAGTTTGTTAATAAGCAATATCGTGGCCTTCAAGTATCTAACGATGAGACTTCGGCGATAGTTATTGCAGACTTTAGAGACGAAGCTGATAAGTTAGAGATTTTGAACTTTTTCCTAGATTTGCGCGAGCAGTATGAAGGGGAAGACTTAGAAATCAACTTTGTTGGTCGTCCAATTCTTCTTGGGTATATTTATCAGTCACTTGACTCAGTTTTCAATATTTTGGCAGCATCACTATTGATTATTGCAGTAATTTTGTTCATGTATTTTAGAACGTGGGTTGGGGTGTTTATTCCAATGTTTACTGCAACAGTTGCTACCATCTGGGGGTTAGGTGCAATGGGTGCGGTTTCTTATAATTTAGATCCGTTGCTTATCCTACTTCCTGCATTTATTTTCGCTATTGTATTGTCGCATGGGGTACAGTTTACAACGCGTATTTTAGACAATATTGCTGCTTGTGAAGAGCGTCCTTCACATTGTCGCGAGGTTACTAGAGACGGCTTGGCATTGTTATTGGTACCAAGTACCGCTGCCATTATTACAGATGCAGCAGGTTTTGGTGTGTTGGCCCTTGTTGCTATTCCAAGTATTGAGTCGCTAGCCGTTATATGTAGTCTTTGGTTGCTGTCAGTTGTGCCTGCGCTTATCTTCGCAGCCTCAGTGATGTGTTTAATTAAACCGCCAAAGTCACATAAAACAGGCTCTGTTATTCTGAATAAAATTTGGAGTACAGTCATCAATATGGAAGACCATGCCTGGACGATGGTTGGTGCTACTGCTTTATTGTTAGTAATGGGTGGTTGGTACTCACAAAATCTAACTGTAGGTGATACAAAAGGTAGTGCAATTCTGTGGCCTGAAGCTCGTTTTAATAAAGATGTAGAGTCAATTAATACAAGGTTTTCCTTCTTAGGTACCGATATTATGCAGGTGTATGTAGAGGGTGAAAAAGACACCATGCTTGACCCATCTGTTTATCATCAAACAGAAGCGTTAGATCGTTATGTGTATGAGCATATGTCAGAAGTACGTCCTGCTATTAGCTTGGTACCAATCATTAAATTGATTAACTCTGTTCTTTTTGAAGGGGATCCTTCATACGCGATCATACCGGACACGGCAGAAGAAGTTGGTTTTGATATTTATATGTTCCGTTCAAGAGGTGAGCCTGGAGACTTTGCGGCTTATACAAATAAAGAGTGGGAAATAGGTAACATCTCCTTTTTCTTAGAAGACCATAGTCGTCCAACAATCCAAAAGTTAAGAGATAATCTGGATGCTTTCTTTGCTAATGAGAAAGAAGTTGTTAGTGATGCAAAGTTCCTTTATATGGGTGGACAAGTTGGTATTGTTGAGGCACTCAATGAAGAAATTGTTAATTCAAATGTGAAGACGATGGTTGCAATTGCATTTGTAATTTTCTTTTGTATTGTCTTGTACTATCGTTCTGTAACAACGGGTTTAATTCTATTGTTTAGTTTGGCTACTGCTAACTCATTGACATACGCTTTTATGGCTTGGAAAGAAGTGGGCTTAAACGTTAGTACTTTACCACTTGCTGCACTTGGTGTAGGTTTAGGTGTGGACTACGGTATTTATATGATTGATAGAATTAAAGAAGAATATAAAAACCTAGGGATAAAAGATGTCCATGAAGCAATACATCAGGCTTTCTTAACATCGGGTAACGCGATATTTATTACAGCGGTTACCATGATTGCGCCATTAATTCCTTGGGCTGTTGCATCACCATTAAGGTTCCAGGCAGAAATGGGTATGTTGCTAGCACTTGTATTATTTATGAACATGTTAGGTTCGTTACTATTCGTACCCGCAGCCATTGCCGCTTTTCATCCTAAGGCATTGTTTAAAATAAAAGAAAATGCTGCGTAGCAATAAAACAACGTTGTTGTAAAAATGACAAAAAACGTTGTTTATCTGTGTGAAATGACGTATAAAATAAGTGTTAGAAATGTATTACTGTAAATAATAAAGGGGAAAAGATGAAGAAAATAACAAAAATAAGTCTAGCGGCTATACTGGGTGTCTCCATGGTGGCACCTGCTATGGCGATAGATACAGGCATTAAAGGCCTAACTCAAAGTGGTCGAATTAAGTTGGGAGCGTCTGTACTATACGATCTACCAGATCAAGGCAATAAAGCAGGGCCAGCAAACTGGATTATAGAATCTAAAACAACGTACCGCCCGAATAGACAGTGGAGTTTCATTGGGAATTTCTGGCTACGTGGTGATTTGTCTTCACAGTTCACCAGCTATGACTCACCAAATGGTGGTTTACCCGATCAAGTCAATGGTGCAATCGTGCCAGGTACTGGCGCTTTTACGCAAAATGCTAACTTCAATCTAAACTCAAGTAATTGCTCAGGCAACGCATATTGTGCTGAGATGGACGATGAATTAGAAGTATTAAAAGATTGGGAAGATATTGTTCGTGAATTATCCGTTAAGTACCGAGACAGAAAAGGCCGTTTTTCAGTAAAAGCAGGTCGTTTCCAACGTGGCTGGGGTCAATCAGATGGTTTACGATTAATGGATGTATTGCATGCTCAAGACTTGCGTCAACGTTTTGCATTTACAGACTCTGATGAGCTTCGCTTACCAGCTTTAATGGTGTCAGCTGATTTTAACTTCAGAAAGCTTGGTATAGACGGGCCGTTTAAAGCCATTGGTATGAAAAACCCATCTTTGGAAATTAACTTTGTACCAGAAGTTCAAACATCTAACTTTATCATTAACAACCCAACACCAGGCGATGAGACATCGGGCGGTATTTTTGGTTTAGATTGGGCTGATGTGAATGACACAACAGAAAATGGACCAGGCTTAGTTGGACTAGGTTTTAATTTATATGACAATAAACCAAATCGTCTCAGCTTAACGGATGCAGAATGGTCTATGCGCTTAAAGTTCGGAGCACTAGGTGGCTCAGCAACCATTAATGCGTTTTACGGACAACAAGACTTACCTGTTTCAAAACTGTTAGGGTCTACACTACTTATAGGTGACGGCACAAATAATCCAAACGGAGCAATTGCTACTGCGTCATTTGATGCGGCAACAACCGAAGCAATTGTGCATGGACAAGGTGGTTATCTTGATTGGTTAAGATCAGCAGACAATTTTGCTAAAACCGGTGCAGCTCCGTTAGGCAGCCCTTTAACATTGCTTGCCGGATGTGATGATCCATTAACACCTGGAGTGGAGGGTCCTGCTTGTTCTATCAATGGTGAAGTTGAGCTGGACTATGATTATCGCCAATTGATGGTTGGATTTACCTTTGCTCGTGATTTAAGTGACTTTATCAGAATTGGACGCAAAAGCTCTGCACCAACTGTACGTTTAGAAATGTCACATGAGTTTGATCGTCCATTTAATCGTTCTAGAGTTAATCCAGGCGCAACATTCGGACCATTTGATGGTAGTTTTGCGGGTGAAGTAACTGGTTCAGGTGTACTAGCTGTAGAAGCTAGCCGTAATATTGTGAAAGAAGATATTACTTCAACCATGATCGGCTTCGATTTCCCATTATGGGTACCGGGTTGGGAATCACAAGCTAAATCTATCTTCACTAGCTTACAATTATTTGATATCTACACTAATAATTCAGATCAAGGCCTATTGCAACAATCGCCCTATGCCTTTACTGAAATACAAGATCATCAAAACTTTGTAACATTTGCTTGGAATGCACCATTAGATAACCAACGTTTAGTACTAGATGGTTTATATATACGTGATTTTCAAGGCTCAGGTGATTACTACCGTCAACGTATTGATTTTAACTACTTTGGCGATTCATGGCGTCCACGTGTAGAAATCGCTCATTTCTCTGGCAACAAAGAAAGCGCACCAATTGGTACTTTTAATAATTCAGATTATGTTGAAGTATCTTTAACGTACCAGTTCTAAGTAATTAGAATAACTACCTATCACTTATTGAAAAGTGGTAGGTAGTTATTAATAATGTAAGTGAATTAAATTAAGAAATAAGGGTAATGGAGATATAAATGAAAAATAAAAGATTACAAATAAAACTGGCAGCTGCCGGCATAGCGCTTGGGCTTGGCATGTCAACTGCACCTGCAATGGCAGAAACCAATCGTGCATTAGAAGCTTGGAAAGCTTTTGCATCAGAACAAAATAATGCTGATTATAATAAATGGGTTGAATTAATCTCAGACCCTAAAGCAATTAAACTAGCAAAAGAATGGAAAGACTTACGTGGTTATGATGCATATGACCTAATGGATAAAGAAACATTTCCAGAAGATTTAAAGCCAGGACTAGTAATTACAGGCGAAAATAAGGCTGATTACCCTTGGCTAGCTAAATACTTAACTAAAGAGCTTTATGATGCTATTGGCGGATCATGGGGCGGCATTAAGAAAATGAAAATCGTGCCAACAAATACCTATTATATGCATAATGGATATTTACAAAATACTAAAGCACTTAAAGAACAAAACATAAACATTAAATTTGATGAAGATGGTCAAATGGTTTATGACGATGGGTCTTATGCTTTATTGTCTGGCCCAGGTGCTTCAGCAATCCCATTTATTAATCCTAAAAATGGTTTAGAACTAAACTGGAATTTAGTTGCAAATTCTGTGGGTATTGAAACACTGGAGTTTAGTCCTGTTTATTTATATTCATGTACGGCTGAAGGTGAGCCTGATAGAGAATATAAGGCAGATCTTTGGTGGTGGCATTTTCATAACAGAACAGAAATCGAGCCTTTAGGAGACATTCCAGGTAAAGAAGAAATGGTTGAAGGTGGTGCAATATTTTTCTTTGAACCAAATGATGTACGTGGTTTAGCAGGTGTACGCCAACGTTATGCTTCAGGCAGTAAAGAAGATGACTTTAAAGTATTCATTCCTACCTTACGTAGAACTCGTTTGTTAACAGGTTCAGATTCAGAAGATCCTTTAGCATCAGGTCTAGAATTATCTTGGGATGATTGGCGTTCTTATTGGGTAAAAACTGATATTAAGAAATTTGATTATAACCTTATCGGTGAAGAGTTTGTACTAACCCCAGTTTCGACTGTACATGCATACAACTCAATGGTTCTAACAGAAGATAAATGTGCTATTGAATACATGGAAGTTGAACTTCGTCCTACATGGAAACTTGAAATTATTGATAAATCAGGTAAATATCAATACTCTAAACGCCATGCATGGGTTGATAAAGAGTTTTACAACACACGTCGACACATCACATGGGATCCACGTGGCAATATATTCAAAAGTTATGATGAAAAACGTGACTGGAAACCTTCTACAGGAGAAGGCAACTGGGGCGGTATTATAATTAGAAATAATGTTACTCATCGTGTAACGACTATGAATATGACTGCAACATGGGAAGACCTAGATGTGGTTGTAGATGAGTCAATGTTTGATGTAGACCAATTAAGAGATTATCAGTAATAGAATCACTTAATATTAAGCATTAATAATCAAAGCAGTGGAACGAAAGTTTCACTGCTTTTTTTATGCCTTATGTCATTAAGACATGAAATATAACTAGGCGATAAGATGCGAATTAAATAGTATATTTAAAAAAAAGGGGGAGAGGAATGAATACAATAATTAAAAATTTACTGTTCTGTTTTATGTTATTGATTTTAAGTGCTTGTGATGAACAAAATAAAACGACCAATAAAGAAGAAGAATTAGTTCCAAAAAGCGCTATTGAACAAATAAACAGACAAATAAGTGAAGTACCAGAAGATGTCGGTGTTCACTATTATGGTCTTGAACAAAATTTACAGCGTTATTCACCTCTAACACAAATTAATGATGGCAATGTGCATCAATTGAAACCATCTTGGGTGTTATCCCTTGGTGATAATAGAGGACAGCAAACACAACCGTTAGTTATTAATGGGGTTATGTATATTACAAGCCACAACGCGACATATGCAGTCGATGCAAGATCTGGTCGTCAAATATGGAAAAGTACCATTCAATACCCTGCAGAAACGCTAACTTGCTGTGGTGTTACGAACAGAGGAGCAACGTGGTACAACGATGTGCTGTATCGCGCCACGCCGGATAATAGGTTGCTAGCCCTTAATCCAAAAAATGGAAAAACCATTTGGGAAAAACGAACAGCAGAGATTGAGTTTGGTTATTCAATGACCAGTGCCCCGCTTGTTGCTAATAATGTAGTGATTACTGGTGTAGCAGGTGGAGAATTTGGCGCTAGGGGGTTCTTAGATGGCTGGGATCCAAAAACAGGTGAACATTTATGGCGCTTCCATACTATACCCAAGCCGGGAGAAAAGGGGAGTGAGAGTTGGCAAGGTGATGAGTGGGAGCATGGTGGAGGGCCGACATGGTTGATAGGCTCGTATGATAAAGAACTAGACCTTGTGTATTGGGGGGTTGGTAATAAGTCGCCTTGGAATATGAGAGAAGGAGCAAAAGATAATTTATATACGCAAAGTATGTTGGCTATTAGACCTAAAACGGGTGAGTTGATCTGGCATTATCAATTTACCCCAAATGATGGCTTTGATTATGACGCTGTTAATGACCCAATACTTACTGAGATTGAGGTTGATGGAAAACAACGGAAGGTCTTGATACAAGCCAATAGGAATGGGTTTTTTTATGTACTTGACCGTAGCACTGGTAAGTTATTAAGGGCCAATAAATTTGTCGATAAAGTGACATGGGCTGATGGAATTGATATGGAGACAGGGCGACCAATCATATCTGAGCGCGTTAAAAACATGATTAAGACAGGAGAAACAACCGAGATATGGCCCTCGGCTTTTGGTGGTAAAAACTTAGCGCCGATGTCTTATAGCCCAACAACAGGGTTAGCATATGCTAATACCTTTAATATCGGCTGGAAATATACCCCCGTTGAGCAGCCCTATAAAAAAGGTGTTTTTTATATTGGAGCACGGTTTGAATGGGCTTTTCCAGAAGGGCCCAAGGGGTATTTAAGGGCGATTGATCCATTAACGGGTAAAGCAAAATGGCAATTCCCAACAGCTATTCCTATGAATGGTGGGACCTTAGTCACGGAAGGTAACCTTGTTTTTTCGGGTGCACAAACTGGAGAATTATATGCATTAAATGCACAGACTGGAGAAAAACTGTGGGAGTTCCGTACAGGGTCTGGGATTATCGCACCGCCAATTACTTATCAATTAGAAGGTAAGCAATATATTGCTATTGCCAGTGGTATTGGTGGCGTTTACAACAGCTTATCAAATGATATAAACCTAAAAAACATTAACCCAGGTGGATCTGTTTGGGTCTTTGAATTAGGAAATGGTGGGGATACGAGTACAGTCCATGCTGAAACGATTCAGCCACCCAAAGCCCCTGATGCACAGGCAGTAAGTAAAAAGCTAAAGTCATGGTCAAGCACGGTTAAAAAAGGCGCTGAGCTATACGAGCAAGCCTGTTCTCATTGTCATGGTGTGGAAATGAAAACGTCGGGAACGACATTTGACCTTCGTACATTTCCGAAGAATGATAAGGCAAGGTTTATTAATTCAGTGATTAATGGCAAGGGTTCTATGCCAGCCTGGGGCAATAAGCTATCAAAGGAAGAAATTGAGGCAATACACGAATATGTTATTAATTAATGTGAATATTGCATGAACTCAGTAGGATCTAAGAGTTAGGCCGCACAGTAAAAAACAATTGTTGGTTAAGATCTTAGGTGTATGTGTTGATATATTGCTAGTAAGATAGAAGTAGTCGGTCGACTATAAATAAGTATCGTTAAGGTTGGAGTGGGTTTAACCTCACAATTTGATTCCTTCTCGATTTTGTAGATAAAAGCATTTTACTGTTAGGTATAAAGTTATTTAGGTAAAATTAAAAAAGGCGATCGAGAGCTTGAGTGCTTAATGACGAACGGTAGTCGTGTTGTACTCGATGATAATATGAATTTCTTTAATTTTAATAAAAAGGTATAAGCAATGGGATGGTTAGATAATAAAGTAGTATTGATTACAGGGGGAGCCTCAGGCATAGGTTTGGCAATAGTTGAACGATTTGTTGAAGAAGGTGCAAAATTATGTGTGATGGATCGATCACAGGAAGGTATTGATGCACTAGAAAAAACATACGCTGGTTCTGTTGTGGGTATAGTCGGAGATGTCCGGTCATTAGCGTCAAACAAAGTAGCGGTTGAAAAAGCAGTTTCTACTTTCGGAAAGCTGGATGTATTTGTTGGTAATGCAGGCATTTGGGATTATATGGTGCCCCTAGAAGCACAACCTGAAGATAAGGTTGAAGAAATTGCCGATGAAATTTTTTCGGTTAACGTTAAGGGATATTTATTAGGTGCAAAAGCGGCGTTACCTGAGCTTAGAAAAACAAAAGGTAATATGATCTTTACAGCATCCACATCAAGCTATTATACCGGTGGTGGCGGACCAATCTATGTTGCCTCTAAACATGCTGTTATTGGCTTGATAAAGCAACTTGCCTATGAAGTGGCACCAGATATTAGAGTTAATGGTGTTGCGCCAGGTGGTACGGTAACAAACTTAGGTGGTAGTAATGCAGCAGGTCAGGCAGAGAATAAGCTAAACGAAGTACCGGGCATTGATAAAATCATTGCTGATATGACGCCGATGGGTTTCATAGCTGAACCCGAGGATCATGTAGGGGCTTATTTATTATTAGCATCAGAGCAATCTAAATATATTACCGCAACGGTCATTAATTCTGATGGCGGTGTTGGTGTTGGGAAACGACCAGAGTAAAAAGCAGAAAAAAAAGCCTCAATATTTAAAATATTGAGGCTTTTTTTGTGCTCGTTATATTTTAGATAGGGTAAGGAACATAACGAGGTAATACGTTAGTATCAACAACGGCTTTACGTTGAATAAAGCTGGCGCCATTTTCAACTAATACGATATCTTCATATCGGCCAACACATAAAAGTTCACTTTTCTCAACAAGATTCTGGGTGTAGAAAATAGAAAAATTATAGTTAGCTTGGTAACGATTATTGCCTAAATCTTTAATAGAAGTCAGCTGAGTCATGTGTCTCATTTGATAATGTTCAGTTGAATCATTTTGAATGACCGTGACCTGTGTGACTCTGTCTTGCAGACGTTCATATTTATCATCGAGCATAAAGGCAATAGGAAAACCCTTAGATTCATTTTCATTTGAAATCAAAGTATAGCTGCCTTGTTTATTAAAACAGGCTAACCATTTTTCCATATCTAAATTGTCGAGCGCACAAATATAGTCTCTATTTAAGTTCTCAATACTAAAAATTACGTTAGGTTCAATCTCGCTCATGCTTCTGCCCTCTTAAAGCCCATTAATTTTCTATAGTGTTCCCAACGTGGTAGGTTTCCAGATTCATCATTTTGCCCAACCTGAAGTTCAAGTTGGTATTCGTCTTTAACACCTTTCTGGAATATTGCCATGCCAGGTGTTTTATTACCCTTATCAATGCGGGAAAAAACAGAGGCATCTTCCATGCTGATTAAACCACTAGGGCCAAGCAAGTTACTAGATTGGCGAATTCTATGCGCAATCATTTCATCGTCATCATCTTCATGAGTGAAATATGCGTAATGGACTTCAATGCCTTTAGGGCCTTTAGGAAAAGCATAACGAATATTTAGCATATCCATATGTTTGGAATAAACAGTAAGAGGGAATTGCATTTGTACAATGGAGCCTGTACTGGTTTCGGTGCCTTTAAAATCTAATATAGAGGCGTCTTTTAGGGCTGTAATGTCATCAGGGATTTTAAGTTCAGATTCAAAGGATAAATGACCATTTTCAGATACATTTTGAACACCTTTGCCACCCTGCCAGTTAAGCATTTTAAAAGCTAGGTGAAGGAGTGGAGCGTGATAACCATCGTTATCGCAGTATGCTTTCCAGTTACAGTCATAATGAACTTTTTGATAGCCAATGAACTTTAAACGCCCGTCACCACCAAGGATTCGACTAAGAGGTTCGTAGAAGTTTTCACCGAGATATTCCTTAAGAGGAGCAACTGTCTCGCTCATAGTAATAAAATATAAGCCACAGAATTCTTCTGTTCGGAAGGTGGGTAAACTAAAGTTTTTCTTGTCAAAATCGGGTGTAAATTCACGGCTATTTGGGCAACCGACTAACTCACCTTCAGGGCTGAATAGCCAACGATGGTAAGGGCATTCAAATTCTGTTTTGTTGCCTAAACTTTCGGTAACAAGGGTTGTGCCTCGATGAGTACAGGCGTTTTGAAAGATACGAATCTTATTGTCTTCACCGCGCACAGCGAAAACAGGGATTTCACCCAAATCAGCAGCCTTATAATCGCCGATATTTGGGATTTCACTTTGATGAACGATTGGGTGCCATTCGGCACCATAAAAGATATTTTCAAGTTCTTTTGGCCATAAATCAGCCCGTTCGAAAACCTCTTTAGGTACTTCATTATATTTAGCCGGCCATTCTAGTGTGGCACTGTTATTAGGTATTTGCGACATGTTCTCTCCTATTGGTTAATCGTAAAAAGAATATATATAGTTTTTTAAAAGTGACCTATTGTTTTTGTCTTTGAATTTGATATATGTCACTAAGGCCTCTTAGCGGGCAGATGAGTTTGCAAGTTGCTCCAATTTTTTAAGTTCTAAAATTTGAATTTTACGTCCATCCTTATTAATGCAGCCGGTATCAATGAGTTTGGAAAAAGACCGGCTGACTGTCTCAACAGCCAGTCCAAGGTGGCTGGCAATATCTTGGCGAGTCATCGGTAGTTGAAATGAGGATGACTGTAAATTAGAGGATGAAATACGACTATGATATAAAATCAAAAAGGCTGCTAATCGAGACGAGGCGGACTGTAGGGATATGATGTTTTGCACGCGACTCATGGAAGCTAAGGCGGTGCTATACAGCTTCACTGAGAAGTCAGACAAGGTTGGAAACTCCTTACGCAACATGCGCAGCGAGGGGTAGTCTATTTTACAAGCTAAACTGGCTTCAAGGGCATCAGCACTGTTTAGTGTCATTCCAAGCCCTACACTGTCCAGACCGATGACTTCACCGGGCAGAAAAAAGTTGTGTACATGTTCGGTGCCATGAGGTGAAATCATTTTTGTTTTAAATGAACCTGTCTTAACAACATATAAAAAGCTTGTTTCAGTGTGCTGTTGAAATAATGCCTCGCCCATTTTGTATGGGATATTAGTTTGGACTATATTTTCAAAGCGAAATAGCTTGTTGGCCGGCATTCCAGAAGGGACGCATTGTTTTGCGAGCACACATTCGACACAGTTGGAAGCGGCTTTGTTTTTTTGCATAGCAGGCAACGCCGTTTTTATTATAAGCCCTACTGTAAACTATAATTAGATAGATTCAAAACTTTTTAAAGCGATGAAAAAAAGCCCCTAATGCAAGGCACTAGAGGCTTTTGTTTTACTGCGAGAGTAGGGTTTAGAAGTCCATTATTTCTCGGTAACCTTTCCATAAGCCCCGGATCAAACCTTCAGTAACAAGGTGGTCGTCTCCCTTCGCTTCATCACCAGCCATACGGATAACGTTTGTAAACTCACCATCCCTGATAATGGCATTTTGGCACAATTCTGTTGACTCGCCATCTTCCATTGAGATAAGTCCAGCAGGTCCAATAAGGTTAAATTGCTTTAAACGAATATTTCTAAGTTCTTCGGTGTCGTCTTTATAACCAAAGTAAGTCCAAACTAACTCAAATTCATCCTTACCTTTCGGTAAGATCTGCCGAAAAGCGAGGGTATTTTGAATTTGCTGTACAACTAATGAAGGAAAAAGTGACAAGATAACTAACGTCACGCCATCTTCGAATTCTTGTTTGCCAGCTAATATAGAGGCATCTTTAAGTTCGTATTCGCCAGTTTGAAGCGTTCTAAGCTTATCTTTCTTCATGTCATCAAGAGCGGTCTCATCTTCAGTGCCACCACTTGCCCATAGGACCGAGTGATAGTCGTTGTTGGCGATGGACTCACCTTTTTGTGAAGATCTATATAGCCCAAAGGTTGCATGGAAGAGATGTAACAAGCTTGCATGGTAAGGGTCTTTGGTGTTTTCTGAGTAGAACTTCCAGTTCCCTTTAATATACTGTCTAGTTGTGCCTAGTATTTCTATCGGCTTATTTAAAAGTCGACGCATATGGTAGCTAACATCATCGCCCATATATTCTTCAATATCCGGCGTATCATCACTAAAGGTACCAAAAATCGCACCATGGTAATTAACCACACGGACCTTACGTAGACCGTGCTTTTTCTTATCAAAGTCTTTTGGCATGCCACCTTTGCCAGCGAGTCCACGCTGGAAGGGGACCCCATGAAGGTCACCCTTCGCATCATAAGCCCATTGGTGATATACACATGTGTAAGCACCATCTTCAGACTTACCGTGACGCTCTCGACAAATCTCAGCGCCACGGTGAGCACAACGGTTAACCCAAGCATAGATTTCATCATCTTGACCACGGGTAACGACAACAGGGGTATCACCAATATAGGTTGATTTGAAGCTACCTTTTTCTGGCAGTTCTGCATCAGCGGCTAAAAAATTCCACGTTGGGCCATTGTAGATTCTGGCTTGCTCCAGATCGTAGACTTCCTGATCATTAAAAACGGAATACGGTACTGAAGTGTGGCTTTCGTCAGCAGACCATTTTAAATGTGGAGGTGTTATTGCATTCATTTTTTTTCTCCTTAAACAGGGATCACCAATAGGGTAGTGATTCGATGAGTGTCGTAAATAGCGCTTCGTTTTTTAAATTTAAGAACGCCTTTATCGCGGACAATCTCATCAACATAACGACCCACGTTATAAACTGTACTTTCTCCGTCATTACAGGTTTTAAATACAGCATAATTTGATTGTACGTGAAATGTTTCACCGTCATCAGTTGTAATAACAGGGTTGCTAATAATATGACGATACCATTGAACTTGGTAGACATTAGCATGACGTAACGCGGTAATGCGGTCCTCTAGCATGCCGCGGCTATCACACCACATCACAGCAGTTGGTAAGCCTATTTCATGGTTTTCTCTTGGAATGATTTGATATAAGCACTGGTCAGTAAAAAAATTTGGCCAGTTTTCTAAATCATCATCATCGATGCATTGAACATAGCTGTTAAGTAGGTCTTCTATTTCGCTTTTTAGTTCAAGGGTTATAGCATTGTTTGGCATATGGCCTCCTCTTTTTGTTTTTTTTTGGATAAATTTAACCGTTGAGTATACGGGGGTCTTTTTATAAGAAAATGACTATGATCAAAAAAAGCCTCTTTATCAGCTAAAGAGGCTTTTTGGCATGATAATAGTTAATGAGTTTTTAAGAGTTATCTATTAAATTCATTTTAGCAATAAGTTTTTGGATATCGACGTTAACATCATTATCAATTAACGCAGCCACGCGATTAATGGTACAGACAACTGACCCTCGCATGCTATGTACATAATAAGAATCTAATGGGTAAACAACGGAAGGGTCGTGTGATGCGCGTAGGTGACTAAGTTGGCTGATGCCCATAATAGCAAGGCCAGCTGCTTCAGCGTGAGCCATAAGTCGTTCAGCGCGATCTTCGGTAATGTTGCCGATATACTCTGTTAAAAAAGGAGGAGTGATGGCGCCTTTCCCTGCAACAGTTTCACGCCAGCGCACAGCGCCAACAATGCCTTCAATATCTAATAGGGACTCAAAAGGAACGGGTGTAGACATAAAATTCTCCTAAGGTTTTTCTATATTGATTATCTGTTTTTTATAGTAATGTTGCTATAGAGGTTAGCGCAGGAGTTAGGAGAATGGCAACTTATTATTCTGTTTTTATTACATAATTTATAATGGGGTTGAAATGGAATTGATGTAGATCAATCACAACATATGTTTTTTAAAAAATAATGTTATGCTAATATTTACTAAATTTTTTATAAAAATAATTATTAGCGTTAATGTTTTAACTAGGAGAGCCTAAATAATGAACAAAAAGCCAATTGTAGCAACAATGATAGGCGATCCAGCGGGTATAGGACCAGAGGTCGTTGCTAAGGCATGGGCCAGCGGTGAAATTCATCAATACTGTGAACCTGTTTTAGTGGGTAGTGCAGGCGTGATGCAAGATGTTGTTGATGAGAATCAATTGTCATTAACGATTAATATGATTCAATCGGTTGATGAGAAGACAAATGATCCTGCTGTTATAGATATTTTGGATTCAGGGAAATTTGACATGGGAAGTTACACCAAGGGGCAAGATAACGTGTCTTGTGGTCAAATTAGCGCTGATTGGCTTGAAGAAATGGATCAGCTAGCGTTGTCTGGAGCAGTAGATGCAACGGTTATGGCGCCAATTAGCTCAGTATCAATGAAAATGGCCAATGTGCTTGATAAGATTATTGAAATTGAGCCAGGACATAGTTATTTATTTCTAATTAGCGGCCCCTTAAGAGTGATGCATTTAACGGACCATATTCCTTTGCGTGATGTATGTGAACTGATTAGTAAAGACCTTGTGGCGGGTGCTATTGAAAAACTCAATGACTCGCTAATAGAGTGGGGTATTAGTGATCCGCGAATAGTTGTGGCAGGACTTAATCCGCATGCGAGTGGTGCAGAAGAAGACAATGAAATTAGACCAGGTGTTGAGCAAGCAAAAGCATTGGGTATCAACGTCGAAGGGCCGATGCCACCAGACTCCGTTTTCAGACAATGTATAGAAGATAAATATGATGTTGTGTTGGCAATGTTTCATGACCAAGGGCACATTGCAATTAAAACATGGGGGTTTTCAGGTAATTGCGCCTTGATCATGGGGCCTCCATACCTTCATATGTCTGTGGCACATGGTACGGCTTATGACCTCGTTGGAACAGGTAAGGCAGACCATACAATGATGCTAGAAGCGATTAAGTTGACGGGTAATTTAGCTGCAGGTAACGGCTTTTTTAGCGAATAAAGTTGTAGGGTTGCTGGAACAGTATGCTCTGTCTATTGTCTTATGTAGACATGCTCGATAGATAGGTATTTTAAAGCAACTAATCTTAAGGCTACTCCTAAATTGAAGGGTATATTCAATGGGAGGGCTTCTTGAATTAATAATAGGAGAACAGTTATATGAATGCGCAAGAAATAATCAATAAAATCGATGTTAATGGTAATCATTCCCCTTTCGCAACTTATTTAGATGAAGATGTCTTTAAGTTGGAACAAGAAAATTTATACCGTGGAAAGGTTTGGTCATATATAGGTCTAGATGTTGAGGTGCCTCAACCAGGCGATTACAAAACAACTTTTGTGGGCGATACACCCATCGTGTTGACGAGAGGCGAAGACGGTAGTCTTAATGCGTGGGTTAATCGTTGTGCGCATAAAGGTGCGGTTATTTGTCGTGAACGCCATGGGCATTCTGATGATGGTGCTTTTACCTGTGTTTATCATCAGTGGGCATATGATGCCAAAGGTGATTTAAAAGGAGTACCTTTTAGGCGGGGTATGAAAGGGCAAGGCGGTTATGCAAAAGACTTTGATATGAAAAATCATGGTCTAGAAACATTACGTGTTCAGACGGTAGCACAAATGATTTTTGCAACCTTTGACCCAGAAACACCTGATTTAGAAGAGTTTCTTGGCGAAAAAATGTGTGAAAACATTAGGCGTATTATGCATAAGCCGCTTAAGTTAATTGGGCATACTCGCCAGTTTATGAAAGGCAATTGGAAGGCCTATGCTGAAAACAGTCGAGACAGCTACCATGGTGCCTTATTGCATTTATTTTACCCAACATTTGGTATTTATCGTCAGGGGCAAATTAGTGAAGGGATAACCGATAAAGTGGGTTGTCATAACTATTTTAATGTTTCAGCGCCGCCTAAAGAGGATCTTGATTATAAAGATTATGCGGACGAGGCGAATAGAGAAATGCAAGGCCCACATCAGTTACAGGACACACGGGTTTTAAACTTTATTCCTGAGCGGGATGATAATGTTGCCTTAAGTATTCAGTCGCTTTTTCCAAGTGTCGTCCTGCAGCAAATTCAAAATACATTAGCAGCTCGTCAAGTGCTGCCTAAAAGTACAAATGAAACAGAACTAGTTTGGACATTTTTTGGTTATGAGGATGATGATGCGGCTATGGATGAGCATCGGTTGCGTAATATCAATCTAGTTGGGCCTGCTGGTTTAATATCAATGGAAGATGGCGAGGCTGTCGAATTGGTTCAAAACGGCGTCCACCGTGATGGAGAATTGCGTTCATTTATTGAAATGGGTGGTAATGATGTTGAAGATTACACCAGCCCAATGGGCATGGATGAAAATGCTGTGCGAGGGTTTTGGAAAGGTTATCGAGCAGTAATGGCTAGAGACTAAATTTAAGTAAGGGGGTATGAAATGGTAGATATTAATAAACTGGTTGATACGAAGGCATCGACACAGTCAAAAGAAGTTTTTTGGGATCAAGAGGTTTATGATCGGGAAATAAAAAATATTTTTGGGCGGAGTTGGTTGTTCCTAACGCATGAATGTATGCTGGAAAAGAAGGGTGACTTTATTACCACCAAAATGGCTGAAGATTCAGTGATCGTTACTCGCCATACTGATGGTTCATTAAAGGCATTTGTTAACTCATGTACGCATAGAGGTAATAGCATTTGTTCGGCAGACAGTGGTAATACCAAGTCATTTGTATGTAACTATCATGGCTGGGTGTTTTCGACCGATGGAAAGTTGGTGGATGTGCCATTAAGAGAAAAATGCTACCACGATGAGTTGGATAGAGATTCGTTAAGCTTAAAAACCATCAGAGTTGAGAGCTATCGAGGTTTTGTTTTTGGCTGTTTTGATGAAACAGCACCTAGCTTAGAAGACTTTTTAGGCGACTGGGGTTGGTACTTAGATACATGGATGGTAGGTGCTGGCGAAGGGGCTGAATTGGTTGGTCCGCCGATGAAATCTATTCTCAAATGTAACTGGAAAGTACCAACTGAAAACTTTGTGGGTGATGGCTACCATGTTGGGTGGACACATGCATCTGCTCTACATGTATTGGGTGGAGAGTTGGGTGGACTAGCTGGAAACCAAGCTGAGATGCCATTTGATGAGTTAGGGATTCAAGTCACAACGCGCCATGGGCATGGTTTTGGTGTTATTGATAATGCAGCCATCGCTATTCATGCGAAAAGAGATGAGTATGCTAAATATATGGAAGAGACCATACCCAAGGTGGCAGAGAACCTTGGAGAGCCAAGAGCAAAGTTATTTAATGGCCATTGGAACTGCTCAACCTTCCCAAATTGTTCTTTTTTATATGGAACCAATATCTTTAAGGTATGGCACCCACGTGGGCCACATGAAATTGAAGTATGGTCTTGGGTCATTGTGCACAAAGATATGAGTGACGAAGGCAAAAGAGAAGTTGTTAAACAAGCAGTTAGAAGTTTCGGTACGGCGGGTACATTGGAAAGTGATGACGGTGATAATATGGTGCAATCAACGCACGTTAATAGAGGCAATTATACGCGTGAGGGTACGATGAACTCAACGATGGGGCAAGGGTATGAAGGTGAGCACCCAGATTACCCGGGTATTGTGGGTTCAAGTTTTATTGGAGAAACATCGTATCGAGGGTTTTATCGCTTTTATCAAGAAATGATGTCGGCTGATAGCTGGGATGATATACGTGCAAACGATGAGCATTGGGCTGATTGTTTCCCAAATAAAAATTATTGGAAAGACCGAATAGCGGCTAAGGCGGCAGAGGCAGAGGGCGAATAAGATGCATAATACTGAAGCGAAAGAACGTGTATCTTCAGAGCTACATTACGAGTTATCTCAACATTATTATCAAGAAGCGACGTTGCTTCAAAATGGAGAGTTTAATACATGGATTGAGACCTTTGTTGCCAAAGATTTGCATTACTGGATGCCAGTGACAGAGCGCCGTTACTCTAAAGATAAGCGCCCTGAACCTACGCCATATGACATGGCAATATATAATGACGATTATGATGAAGTAAAGGATCGAGTGGCGCGGTTGCTGACAGGGGCGGTGTGGATGGAAGATCCACGCTCAACGGTTCGTTATCTTATTACCAATATTGAGGCGTTTCATACTGATAAAGACGATGAGTTTGTTGTGCGCAGTAATTTTGTCGTGTATCGTCATAGAGGACAGTTAGAACACTCCGAGCATGTAGGCTGCCGTCAAGATTTAATACGAAAAGTGGGTAATGGCTTTCAGTTAGCACGGCGTAAGGTGTCTCTAGATGCTAGAGTAACGGAAGATAAAAATTTATATATATTCTTCTGATCGATAAGCGGTAAGTTTTAAAACTAAAATAAGAGGATTTAACAAATGGTAAAAGTAATAGAGTTAGGCTATATGGGGTTTAACGTCACAGATATGGACGCATGGCGTGAGTACGCAACGAAATGTGTTGGTTTGGAAATTGAAGAAGGTGATCGCGATGATCGCTTTTACCTAAGAATGGATGGTCAGCATCACCGCTTTACAGTTCATCAATCAGATGAAGACGATTTGGCATATGCAGGTTGGAGAGTAAAAGGCTTTGAAGAATTCAAAGCGATGCAGCAACACTTAACAGCTAATGGCGTTGATTTTCGTGTAGCGTCTGAAGAAGAATGTGAAGAGCGTTTCGTTTTAGGCCTGCTTAAATTAGAGGACCCATCAGGCAACCCGACAGAAATTTTTTACAGCCCTCAAATGGATGTAATGAAGCCTTTTCACCCGGGTCGACCAATGTATGGCAAGTTTCTAACTGGTAACCAAGGTATTGGGCATTTCATTATTCGTTCACTAGATGATGATGCCACATATGCGTTTTATTCAATGTTAGGCCTTGAAGGATCTGTTGAATATAAAATTAAGTTGCCTAATGGCATGATTGCAAAACCTGTTTTTATGCACTGTAACGATCGTCAGCACTCATTGGCATTTGGACTTGGCCCGATGGAAAAAAGAATCAATCATTTAATGTTAGAGTACACAGAGCTGGATGATTTGGGCATAGCCCACGATACAGCGCGTAGAGAAGGTATTGATGTGGCGATGCAGCTTGGAAAGCATTCGAATGACCAAGCCTATACGTTCTACTTTGCTACACCATCTGGATGGTTGTTAGAATTAGGCCATGGCGCACGTGAAGCAGTGAGAGAGCAAGAGCATTACACTGGTGATATTTTTGGTCACAAGCCAGAAGCTACCGGTTATGGAATGAATGTTGATATTTAAGTAATATTTAGTATCAAAAAAAGGGCGCCTTTGGCGCCCTTTTTATTGTGCAGATAGCAATCAATGACATGATTAGCTAGAGCAAGATGATTGAGTGTTAATGATGATTCATTAGGGTATCGCAGATGCGCTGAAAAGCAGGTGTTAACATGTCACGATATTTTTTATCAATATCAACATCTTTCATGGCTTGTTGCATGCAGTGCATCCAAGCATTGGATGCTTGCTGATCAATCTTAAAGGGCTTATGTTGTTTAGTAATGCAGGGGCTGCCATGTTTCGCAACATATAGCGGTGGGCCACCTAACCAACCAGAAAGGTACTCAAATAGACCATCTCGAATATTGGTTAAGTCATCTTTATGCATGGCTCGAATAGTTTTTGCCTCTTCGTCCGAGTCCATAATGTCGTAAAACCGATTAACTAGCTTACGGACGCCTTCTTCGCCGCCAATCCAGTCATACATTGTTGTTTGTTGTTCGCTTGTTTGGTTTGCTTCGCTCATGGTCTATCCTGCATTAATTTTAGCGTAAATGTTTACTGTCGCATGATGCAGAAATATCAACCATGATCCAAATCAAATTACAGTAATTTTTCAAGTCCGCTGAGCGTATTGTCAAGTAAGGTGATTAATACTAAAGTAGCTTAGATATCAACCTTAATAAAAGGAACAGCGCTTGAAGCATAATACAATTCCCATGCCGGACGAGAAGGGTTACTTTGGTGAGTACGGTGGACAGGTTATACCGCCTGATCTTGTTGCCATCATGAATGACATTAACAGAGCTTACCAAGAAATTTCAAAGACACCGTCTTTTAAAGATGAGTTAAATGATTTGTACACCCATTATGTGGGACGTCCAAGTCCTATTTTTTATGCGAAACGATTAACGGAAAAGTTAGGTGGTGCTAAAATTTTTCTAAAAAGAGAGGATCTAAACCATACGGGTGCGCATAAGATAAATCATTGCCTTGGCGAGGCATTATTAGCACGACACATGGGTAAAACTAAGGTGATCGCTGAAACAGGAGCGGGTCAGCATGGGGTGGCGTTAGCAACGGCTTGTGCCTTAGTGGGTATCGATTGCGAAATTCACATGGGTGAGGTGGATATTGAAAAAGAACGCCCTAATGTGACGAAGATGAAAATATTGGGTTGTACTTTAGTACCGGTCAGTCGTGGGACGAGAACATTGAAGGACGCTGTAGATAGTGCGTTTGAAGAATACTTAAAAGACCCAGTTAATTTTATTTATGCGATTGGCTCGGTTGTTGGGCCGCACCCTTTCCCCATGATGGTAAGAGACTTCCAAAGCATTATAGGTAAAGAAGCGCGCGCGCAGTTTCTTGAGGAGCAGGGGCGTTTGCCTGATGTTATTACTGCATGTGTTGGTGGTGGTTCAAATGCAATAGGACTATTTACAGCTTTTTTGGACGACGAATTGGTTGATA
The DNA here is from genome assembly GCF_019090545.1 of Cycloclasticus sp. NCBI lineage: Bacteria > Pseudomonadati > Pseudomonadota > Gammaproteobacteria > Thiotrichales > Piscirickettsiaceae > Cycloclasticus > Cycloclasticus sp. The sequence continues at coordinate 111,449 of NZ_JAHRVT010000002.1, forward strand.
TTGTTGGGGTGGAGCCAGCAGGGAGAGGCTTAGAAACAGGTGAGCATGCGGCAACCATGAGTAAAGGGGTTAAAGGAGCTTTGCATGGATTTGAGTGCTACAACTTACAAGATCAATCAGGTGAGCCGCTACCTGTCTATTCGATTGCATCAGGGTTGGATTATCCAGGGGTTGGACCTCAGCACTGTTTGTTAAAAGATTTGGGTCGAGCGAAATATGTTGCTATAGATGATGAAGAGTGTATTGATGCCTTTATGACCTTATCAAGGGTAGAGGGCATTATCCCAGCACTAGAAAGCGCACATGCTGTGGCGTACGCGATGAAAATAGCAAAAAAAATGAGCTCAAATGAGACGATTTTAGTCAATCTATCTGGTCGTGGTGATAAGGATGCTTACTTTATAGCAGATAAGTTAGGGTTGTAGGCGGCCCGTTGTCTGGAGAAAAGCAGCGCAATTGTTAAGGCCTCGACGAGCTTAAACTAGTTAATCAACTTAGAGTCTTTGATGGGTTATTGAAAAGAAGATAATTGGCACGACCTTAGCAACAAAAAAGACTGGGCAGGTTAAATTTAGTAGGGCAGTTCCAGCGCATTGCACAGGTAGTCCATCAAATCGCTGGCGACTTTAAAGCGGTGATGGATTGTTTTAGTTACATTAGGGCTTAAAATTTCTTCATGAGTTAAAGGGTGGATAGCAATAAAGTCCTTACGTTTTAAATCATTAATCATAGGGTGATCTTTTGCGTAACCTCGCGGGTAGGTTTTTAATGAGTCACCTGACAATGTATAATATCGTTTGAAAGTATTGTGGCGTGTAATGTTTTTCCAAGCATTAGGGCTGTCACTAATCATCTCTCTAATATTGCTTAACGCTTTACTGTTGGGCCGCCAAATACCGGCACCAACAAAGCAAGTGTCAGGTGAGATATGTAGATAGAACCCAGGGGCGTGGACATCCTTGCCAGCAGTATGTCTAAACTGGATGCCTATATTTGTTTTATACGGTGTTTTATCGTTACTGAAACGCGCATCTCGATAAATGCGCATTAATGAGCCACCTGTTTTTTTGGCCACTGCAGTAAAATTAGGAGAGAGTGATTTTATACTAGGCTCCATGGCCTCAATAAAAGCTAAAGACGGTTCACGGACACTTTGTTCATAAAGCGATTTTCTTTCATTAAACCAAGGGCGATTATTGTTATTTGATAATTGTTGAAGGAAAGAAAGTGTTTGATGGTTGAAAAAGGAAGTATTCATTGGATTAGTCGATCTAAAGTTGATTTAAAACACGGCTTGTTTGTTTAGTGTGAATATAATATTCTTTATAGGTTAACAATGTTTGAATTAAGAGGAGAGGCATGACAAGTTATAACGTAAAAATCAGCGGACAGGAACTGGAGTTTGCTTGTGAGGAAGGAGATACTATTTTGCGTGCAGCACTACGCGCAGGTGTAGGCATGCCTTACGAATGTAATTCAGGTGGTTGTGGTGCCTGTAAAGTTGAAGTGTTAAACGGTGAAGTGGAGAATATTTGGGAAGATGCGCCGGGCCTGTCACCTCGTGATATTAAAAAAGGTCGCAAATTGAGCTGTCAATGTATTCCAACTGAAGACCTTGAGATTAAGGTTCGCTTAAACCCCGAAGCGATGCCGTTACATAAGCCAATTAAGGGTAAGGCCGTTTTATTTGAAATAAATAAACTAACAGAAGATATGGCAGAGTTTTGCTTTAAAACGGAGCATCCTGCTCATTTTAAAGCAGGGCAATTTGCCTTATTAGATTTCCCGGGCATTACAGGCTCACGTGGTTATTCAATGTGTAACCTGCCAAATGAGGAAGGTGAGTGGCGTTTTATTATTAAGAAAATGCCAGACGGTAGTGCCACCACAACTTTATTTGAAGATTATGAAGTGGGTGCGGAGATTGTAATCGACGGGCCTTATGGTTTGGCATATTTGAAACCAGAAATTCCAAGAGATATCGTTTGTGTGGGTGGTGGTTCAGGCTTGTCACCCGAGATGTCGATCATTAAGGCAGCTGCCAGAGATCCTCAGCTAAGTGATAGAAATATTTATTTGTTCTACGGAGGTCGTACACCAAGTGATATTTGTCCGCCTAAGCTTATTGAAGCAGATGATGATTTACGTGGCCGAGTGAAGAATTTCAATGCCGTATCAGACGTTGAAGCAGCCGAAGCAGCAGGATGGAATGGTGATGTTGGGTTTATCCATGAGTTGTTAGGAAAAACATTGGGAGAAAAACTTCCAGAGCACGAATTTTATTTCTGTGGCCCTCCTCCTATGACAGATGCTTTAACACGTATGCTGATGACTGAATACAAAGTGCCATTTGATCAAATTCATTACGATCGTTTTTATTAAAATAATATTAAAGGGTCTGCGAATTTCTACTGGTATTCGGTATGATAGCCAGAAATTGTAAGAAAAACTAATAACACTAACAAAGAGCTAAAATTATGAGCAATATAGTATTATGTAAAACAGATGAGGTTAAAGACGAAGCGCCTGTTGCTGTAACGCCTGAAGGTTTTCCAGCATTAGCAGTCTATGTATTTGAAGGTGAATACTATGTTACGGACAATTTGTGTACGCATGGAATGGCGATGCTGACAGATGGTTATCAAGACGGTGATGAAGTTGAATGCCCATTCCATGGCGGCGCGTTCTCCATTAAGACAGGTGATCCAACTTCATTCCCTTGCCAGATACCGATTAAAACGTACCCTGTTACAGTTGAAGATGGCAATATTTGTATTCCAGCCGCTGAATAAGGTTAGCTAAGATTATGCAAGAATCAATAGACTTTTATTTTGACATGATGAGCCCATTTAGTTATTTGGCTCATACTCAGTTACCCGATTTGGCGAGAAAGTATGGTTTAACCGTTAAGTATTTGCCGATGAGTATCCCAGTAGCAAAAATTGCTGCGGGTAATTACGGGCCTTCAAATAGAGAGGTGCCTGCCAAAATTAAAGTGATGTTGCAAGACATTAAACGCTGGGCAGCACATTATGATGTGCCGTTTACGTTTCCTAAAAACCTTGAAATAGAGCCTTGGAATATTGGTGTTTTATATGCCAATGATAAAGATCAAGCAGAAGCCTATGTCAATGCAGCTTATGCAAAGATCTGGGCAGATGGTTGTGACCCAACAGACATGGCCGAGCTATCGCAAGTAGCAGATCAACTGGGTTGGAATGCGGATGAGTTTATTGCCTATGTGCAGTCAAATGAAGGGCAGACTCGTTTTCGTAAAGCTTGTGTAGAGGCACATAAAGAGGGTGTCTTTGGTGCCCCTATTATGATGTTAGATGACCAAGCCTGGTGGGGTAATGATCGCTTCATGTTTATGGAAGAGTATCTTAAAGATCGGAAAAATTAAGTTAAGCTCTTCAGCATTTTAATATGTGTGAACCTAGCTTCTTGAAATGGCTTCCCTGTAATATGGAAGCCATTTTTTTTATAAAAACCAACAGCGCTTTGTTGTGCGTGGCAAGTTAATTGTTGGAGTCCTTGAAGTCTTGCTTGCTTAGTGATCTGCTTTAGTAATTGATTGCCCAGTCCTTGTGTGCGGTAACTCTTTAGAACGGCCATTCTTCCAAACTGACCATTATCAGCAAGTCGAGCTGTGGCGATAGGTGTATTGTCGCCATTAAAAATAACAACATGTAAAAAGTGATTATCTTGTTTATCTAGTTCTAGTTGCTGGGGAATCCCTTGTTCTTCAACAAATACAGATAACCGAACAGTCCGACAATAGGGTTCTAAATCAGACCAAGAGCCTGTTCTAATAAGCATGCTCAATATTAAGGTATAGCTACTTCTGTGAGCAGTGCTGTAGAGGCGGCCTTGCTTGAGGTGCTGTTATCTTGAAGTGCTAGCCGATGCTCGATGATTGATGGTGTAATGGCTTGAATATCTTCGGGGTATACGTTATCGCGATTATCAATCAGCGCCCATGATTTTGCTGCTTGAATTAACGCGATGCCGGCCCTTGGGGATAGGCCTTGGCTAAACAAAGGAGAGGTTCGAGAAAAGGCCAATAAGGCTTGAACGTAAGCGATCAACGGTTCGGCAACATGGACGGTTTGGACCTGTTGTTGAAGCGCAATCAGCTGGTCAGCGCTAATAATAGGCTGACACGACTCGAGTTTTAAACGAGTGCTGGTGCCAGTGAGCAGCTGTTTTTCGGATGCTGAGTCCGGGTATCCAATAGATAGTCGCATTAAGAACCGGTCTAGCTGAGACTCAGGTAAAGCAAAGGTGCCAATTTGATGTCCAGGGTTCTGAGTGGCAACTACAATAAAAGGGTTGCTCATTGGGTAAGTCTTTTTTTCAATAGTGATCTGGCGTTCTTCCATGGCCTCAAGCAGAGCGCTTTGTGTTTTTGGGGTAGCACGGTTAATTTCATCGGCCAAAATAAAGTTGGAAAAAATAGGCCCAGGGTGAAATTCAAAATTACTATTGTCACGGTCAAAAATACTTGAGCCAATAATATCGGCAGGTAATAAATCGCTGGTAAATTGAATACGTTGAAAATTTAATCCAAGTAAGATGGCAAAGCTATGAGCCAGGGTGGTTTTGCCAACGCCGGGAATATCTTCTATCAACAGATGCCCTTTTGCCAAAATACAGGCTAACGCTAATTTAATTGTTTTATCTTTACCTAAAATGATTGAGTTTGTTTGCTCTAAAAAAGCTTGAATAAGTTGGTTCATAAGGCGTTGGCAAGGGTGCTGGTTAACGTTGTATAGGTTTATTCTAGCAAATAGAATCTATATGTGTTTTTAACGAGACCACTAAATGAGTTGAATGATGTTAAAATCAACAGCTTATACCCATATAGTTAGAGTTATGTTACATCCAAATAGATTTGACGTTATCGTTATTGGCGGTGGTCACGCCGGCACAGAAGCAGTATTGGCAGCCGCACGTACAGGTGCAAAAACATTGTTGCTAACACAGAATATCGAGACTCTGGGGCAGATGAGTTGTAACCCAGCGATTGGTGGCATCGGTAAGGGGCACTTGGTTAAAGAAGTGGATGCGCTTGGCGGTGTGATGGCAAAAGCAACGGATAAAGCAGGGATTCAGTTTCGCACATTGAATTCAAGTAAAGGCCCTGCGGTACGCGCAACACGAGCACAAGCAGACCGTTTGTTATATAAAAATGCCGTTAGAGAGACCCTAGAAAATCAAGAAAACTTGAGCTTGTTTCAGCAAACGGTGTCGGACCTTATTGTTGAGAATGACCGTGTGCAAGGCGTTGTAACGCAAATGGGGCTAAAATTTAAAGCGGCAACCGTGGTGTTAACGGCGGGTACATTTTTGGGCGGTAGAATTCATATTGGTTTAGAGAATTATGAAGGTGGTCGTGCTGGTGATGCGCCATCAAATGCGTTGTCCAAACGATTACGCGCCTTGCCCTTTAATGTTGATCGATTAAAAACAGGTACGCCACCAAGGATAGATGGCCGAAGTATTGATTTTAGTGTTATGCAGGAGCAGCCGGGTGATACACCATTGCCAGTCTTTTCATTTATGGGGTCGGTAAAAGATCACCCGAAACAAATATCTTGTTATATCACCAGGACGAATGAGAAAGGTCACGATATTATCCGTTCAGGACTGGACCGGTCACCGATGTACACAGGGGTAATTGAGGGTGTTGGGCCAAGGTATTGCCCTTCAATCGAAGATAAGGTGATGCGTTTTGCAGATAAAGATTCACACCAGATATTTGTTGAGCCGGAAGGTTTAACTACAACAGAAGTGTACCCTAATGGTATTTCAACTAGTTTGCCATTTGATATTCAAGAGGCATTTATTAAAACGATTGCAGGGTTTGAGAATGCGCATATTGTGCGCCCCGGGTATGCGATTGAATATGATTTTTTTGACCCAAGGGATCTTAAATCATCGCTTGAAACAAAGCATATGCCAGGCTTGTTTTTTGCGGGACAAATTAATGGTACAACGGGTTATGAAGAAGCGGCAGCTCAAGGGTTGATTGCTGGTTTAAACGCAGCGCGCCAAGCAAGAGGGTTGGCACCTTGGTGTCCTCGTCGAGATGAGGCTTATATCGGCGTGATGATTGATGATTTGGTCACCAATGGCACGCTTGAGCCTTATCGTATGTTTACTAGCCGAGCAGAATACAGGCTGTTGCTACGTGAGGATAATGCCGATTTAAGGCTAACCGAATTAGGTTATCAGATGGGCTTGGTTAGTGAGGCGCAGTGGCAGAAATTTAATGTTAAAAGAGAGGCAATTGAGTTGGAGCAGGCGCGTTTAAAGGCGACTTGGGTTCAGCCGAACACTGCGGCATCTAAAGATGCAAACGAATTCTTGAAAACGCCATTGCAACGCGAGGCTAACTTATTGGATTTGCTTCGTAGACCAGAGGTAAAGTATGAGAATATCGCTAATCTGCCGGATATCGAGAGCACTGTGGCTGATGACTCAGTTCGCAACCAAGTAGAAATACAAGCCAAGTACGCAGGTTATATAGACCGTCAGCAAACAGAAATTGCGCGGACGTTACGTTATGAGGAGCTTATTTTATCAGCGGAGGCTGACTATCGACAGGTTCCCGGGTTATCGTCTGAGGTCGTTGAAAAGCTCGATCGGCACAGGCCAGAGACATTGGGTCAAGCGAGTCGAATACAAGGGGTAACGCCGGCAGCTATTTCGTTGTTGTTGGTGCACTTGAAGAAGAAAAGTGGGTAACGTAGATGTTTAATGAAGCGCATAGGCTCCAATTAGAAAAAGGGCTTGCAGAAATGAAGATAGAGTTACCTTCGCAAAGCATTGCTAAAATGATTGATTTTCTCCGTATGATGGTGAAGTGGAATAAGGTATATAACCTATCTGCAATTAGAGAGCCCGAGCAAATGGTGAATATGCATTTATTGGATAGTTTAGCAGTGTTACCTTTCTTACACGGAAAACGTTGTATTGATGTAGGCACTGGGGCTGGATTACCTGGTATCCCGCTAGCGATTGCAAGGCCAGATATGCAGTTTGCACTACTTGATAGCAACTCAAAGAAAACGCGTTTTATTCAGCAAGCATGTATTGAGTTAGGGTTGGATCATGTGTCGGTTCTAAACGAGCGTATTGAAGAGTATCAGCCAGAACAAAAATTTGATACGGTAACCGCACGGGCATTTACCTCAATGCCAAATTTATTAGTAAAGACACGTCATCTATTAGCGCTAGGGGGTAGATTGCTAGCGATGAAATCAAAAGAAACGAAGGCGGTAGATAGTAAAGGGTTTCAGTTCAGTTGTGTAGAATCTCTAGTAATACCTGAACTCGAAGTGACGCGAAATCTTGTTATTTATACAGCTGTATAGTGGTATCAATATGATAAAGAAAGGTGTCTATTAGTGGCAAGAATAATAGCGGTTGCTAATCAAAAAGGTGGTGTGGGCAAAACAACGACAAGCATTAACTTGGCTGCATCTATGGCAGAACTTGGTCGGCGTGTTTTATTAGTTGATATGGATCCGCAAGGTAATGCGACTATGGGCAGTGGTGTTGATAAGCAAGATATCGAGCTGTCTTGTTATGATGTGCTATTGGAGGATTGCGATCCATTCCAAGCAGTAGTCAGTTCGCAAACAATTAAACATCAGGTGCTACCGAGCAATATGGACCTTGCAGGCGCCGAAGTTCATTTATTAGAGGCGGTTGACCGTGATCGCCGTTTAAAAAAAGCCATTGGTATATTAGCCGATAACTACGATTATATTTTTATTGACTGTCCTCCCTCGATGAACATGCTGACTATTAATGCGTTGGTTGCGGCTGATAGCGTATTGGTGCCTATGCAGTGTGAGTATTTTGCACTAGAAGGCTTGTCATCTTTAATGGATACATTAAAACAGGTGCAGGAAACCGTTAACAAAAATTTAAGTCTAGAAGGGCTTTTAAGGACGATGTTTGATGGGCGTAGCCGCCTGACTCGTGAAGTCAGTGAGCAGCTAACAGCGCACTTTTCAGATAGGTTATTTGAAACGATTGTGCCAAGAAATGTACGACTTGCCGAAGCGCCAAGTTTTGGCTTGCCCGCTATTCTTTACGATAAAAGTTCCCGCGGGGCGCAGGCTTATATGGATCTGGCGCGTGAACTAGACGAAAAACACTACTAGGATTTAAGAATGTCTACAAAGAAAAGAGGGTTGGGCCGCGGGTTAGATGCATTGTTGAGTCATCCAAAGGTAGGTGGTCATGCAAAGGAAACTAAAAAACTTCCAATAGATTTATTACAGCGTGGTAAATACCAACCAAGAACAGAGTTTGATCCGGTTCAACTGCAAGAGTTAGCCGATTCAATCAGTGCGCAAGGCATTATTCAGCCAATTGTTGTGCGGCCTATTAGTGGTAATAATTATGAAATTTTGGCCGGCGAACGACGCTGGCGTGCTGCGCAATTAGCCGGTCTGCAAGATGTTGAGGTAGTTATTAATGATGTAGATGATCGTGCTGCAATAGCCATTTCATTGATTGAAAATATTCAACGAGAAAATTTAAATATTCTGGATGAGTCAGAGGCTTTGCAGCGACTAATCAATGAGTTTGAGATGACGCATCAGCAGGCAGCGGATGCAGTAGGAAGATCAAGGGCAGCGGTCAGTAATTTATTGCGTTTATTAGAATTAGGCCAGGAGGCAAAAGAAAGCCTTCGAGCTGGAAAAATCGAAATGGGGCACGGAAGAGCGTTATTAGCATTAAATGAATCGCAACAATCAACCATGGTTAATAAAGTAGTGGTTGGTGGCTTGTCGGTGCGCGCAACAGAAGCAATGGTAAAGCGAGCGCTAAAAAGCGGCGAAGAAAAGAAAAATGCTCTAGTGAAAGACCCTGACGTTGAAAGGCTGGAGCAAGATATATCAGAAAAACTAGGCGCTAAGGTGAAGATTAGCCACTCTAGTAAAGGGGATGGGAAGATAATAATTCAATTTTCATCATTGGATGAATTAGAGGGTGTGTTAGGTCATTTTAAATAAACTTGACTGTGAGGTGCAGCAAAAATTATAATGGGCGGCTGAATGCGACGGGCATTATAAAATGAAAGCTCAGTCTAAAATTGTTGTTTACCAGTTAGCTTTGATTTTCGTGGTTGCAATTACAGGGTATGCCTTGTATTCAGAACAGTTTGATTTAAAAGCAGTGTTGTACGGTGGATTTATATCGGTAACGGCATCTATAGTGATGGCGGTTAGGTTAAGTCAAGCAGTAAAAAGTGCGCAAAAAGGCAGTAAGCGCGGCGGATTTTATGTTTATTTAGGCGTGATAGAGCGATTATTGATTGCCATCGCGCTTTTTGGTGCGGGGCTTATGTGGTTTGAAATGAGTCCTGTTTATACAATGGTAGGGCTGGTTGTGGGTCAAGTAGGGTTTATACTTGGCGGATTTAGAGTGAAAGAATAAGAGA
>NZ_JAHRVT010000013.1:0-39495 GCF_019090545.1 Cycloclasticus sp.
CATCTTCTGTGTCCTCTATTTAAATAATAATACAGAAAATAACTCCTTAACTAACGGCTTTTACTGTCCTAATGAGCGGAACCGCTTCATACGTACAGGAGAGATTTATGACCGTGTCAAATAAAAGTAGCGCCTTGATTCTTGGGGTTTGTCTGATTATTGCTCTTTCCTCTCTTGGATCCCTTCTTGGTGATGCGGCCATTAAGTTTAAGGAATATGAACGAACCGTTACTGTAAAAGGACTATCGGAGAGAGAATACAGTGCAGATATCGTAATCTGGCCTATCCAATTTAGTTCCGCAAGTAATAACCTCGAACAGATGTATGAATCCATAGATGCAAGCACCGAAAAGATAAAAGCATTTCTAGAAAGCGCCGGAATTAACGCCAATGAGATTTCATATTCTTCACCGGCAATTACAGATAAGTCCGCCCAACGATATGGCAACCAGGCAAGAGCTGAGTTCAGATATACAGCCTCCCAAACTGTCACTGTTTACTCCAAAAATATTAGCGTGGTACGCGATGTTATGGGTAAGATGTCTAGTTTAGGCAAGCAAGGAATTGTATTTACTGCTGGCAATTATCATTCTCAAACTGAGTATATTTTTACTCGTTTAAATCAAATAAAGCCCGACATGATTGAAGAGGCAACAAGGAAGGCCCGTGAAGTTGCAGAGAAATTTGCAGCCGACTCTAAAAGTACGTTAGGAACAATTAAATCTGCATCTCAAGGGCAATTTAGTATTAATGCTAGAGATAAAAACAACCCACATATTAAAAAAGTTCGAGTGGTTTCTACCGTTGCCTATTACCTTTCAGATTAATGAAATTAAGACATATCAATTGATGATACCAGGCTTCGATAAACTAAACTTCCCTCAATCAATAATGCTCAGCTAGCTGAGAGCAATCAGGTTAATACAAATATTAATTGAAATGGTACATTACAAGCCCATAGACCAATACATATAAACAAAAAAGGTATCGCTTAGTTTATTTTCCTTGGTGATGCAATCTTGGAAATTCACCATGTAGGTATTACTTACGCAGGGAATTAGCGACAACGTACTTTGCATCTTCCAAACTCAGTTAAGGAAAACTAAGCACGTTATTTAAACACTATAAATTAAAAAGGATAATTATGAGTTGGGGCATCTTAGCAATAATATTATTGGCAGTTGCAGTAGTCTTTTTTTCTAAACTGCCGAAAGATAAGAAATCTAATTCAGCCAATTACCCTTATCAAAAATTGGACGCTTTGTTTACGCCAGCAGAGCGATCTTTTTATGGTGTGCTAGAACAGATAAAAGGCGACAGCGCAATAGTGCTTGGTAAGGTCAGGGTTGCTGATGTTATTAAACCCAATAAAGGGCTTTCAAGAAGTGAGTGGCAAAAAGCGTTTAATAAAATATCTGCTAAGCATTTTGATTTTTTGCTATGTAAAAACGATGACTTATCAGTCCTATGTGCTATAGAACTAGACGACAGCTCTCACCTTTCAAAAAATAGACAACAACGCGACGAATTTCTAAGGGGAGCATGTGAGGCTTCCTCTGTTCCACTCATTCAAGTGCCTGCCAAGGCTGGGTATGTTATTGCTGAGGTTAATGATTTATTAGCTCCTTACCTAAAGATATGCAAAAATGACGTTCAAGTCAGTATGACTACTGAGACAGTAAAGGAGAAAACTTGCCCTAAATGCTCGTCGGTACTTGTCATGCGTACTACAAAAAAAGGAACCCATGCTGGGAAACAATTTTGGGGCTGCAGTTCATACCCCAAATGTAAACATGTAGAGACTCTCAATGCTTAGCAGTCCATTTGAAATGGATGCTGGAATTCTTCGTACCTTTCAAGCCATTTCTTAGTTAATGGACTCTTTACTAACGGTTATTACCTCAACTTTATTCGCTGGGCTAGCGATGGCCTTGGGCGCTGCTATTGCCTGCTTTGAAAAAATTGCAAACAAATGGTTAGAAGAAGAGCTAAGGCACAGTGTGATCGCTTTTGGAGCAGGCGCATTATTATCCGCAGTTGCTTTTGTTTTAGTCCCCGAAAGTATAGAGATACTGTCCCCATTGTCTGCCTGCCTTTGCTTGCTAATGGGTGGCTTCAGTTTTTTATTTCTTGATATTTATCTTAAAAAAACCAACACTTCAGCAAGTCAATTAGCCGCTATGCTGTCTGATTTTATTCCTGAATCCATAGCATTAGGAGCAGCCTTTGCAACGGGCAGTAGCAACGCCCTGTTACTGGCTGGCTTAATCGCTTTACAAAATATGCCAGAAGGCTTTAATGCCTATCGCGAATTAAACGCCACAGCTATTTATAAGCCTTATAAAATTATCATTACCTTTGCTGTGATGGCCTTGCTTGGCCCGATTGCTGGAGTGAGCGGTTATCTTTGGTTGTCTGACGAAATAGTTATTATCGCTGGTATTATGCTTTTCGCCTCTGGGGGCATTCTTTATTCAATATTTCAAGACTTGGCGCCACAAGTGACTTTAGAAAAACATTGGGCACCACCCATGGGAGCCGTTTTGGGCTTTATGTTTGGTATGTTAGGCTTAATAATAACGACATAAACCATGAAGCTACTCTGTAAAAATCGCACCTTGCTGTGTTTATCTAAACGGAGCCTTTTTGCACAATCTGACCATTAGGTTTAAAGCAATATAAGCATTATTAAAATGCTAACACATATTTAAATAGTAACTACACTGCGGTATAAATGGGGGCCAACTCACCAATAAATTAATCTGACCAAGCAACATAGCACAGTCACTAAGCGCGGTCGTTAAATGTCATAGGAAGTTTTAAATGAAAAAAGACATCAGCCATATCATGCGTTTTCTTGTTGCAAAACTCTTTACTTTTATATTTTTTGGGATGGCTTTAGCTATCATTTTTTCGCTCGCGCAAACAATTATTCAAGGCATTCTTGCAGGCAAAGATATTATGCAAATATTTTTGAGCGGAGTTAATACAGGGATTATCGCTTTAGCTGTTTTTGAACTCGCCTTGGTCATTAATAAAGAGTATTCCGGCGAAGAAGAACATGAAGATGCTGTTGAAAGTTTACGTAGAACCATTCCAAGATTTATTGGAACGGTTTGTATTGCGCTGTCTTTAGAGGCGTTGATTATGGTGATTAAATATAGCCAGTTAGAACTGGCTGGTAATTTATATTACCCCGTAGCGATTATTACAAGCACCGCTTTATTACTCGCTTCGCTGGGTGTTTTCTTACACTTAACTCGCAAAAATAATGGAACATCACCTGTTCATGCAGATGGATAAGCTCAACGCCCCTTCGCCGTGTTTTTTTCACCCCTATTTAAAGACCTTGGCATAAAAAGGTAAGGAACACCATGCGAGCACATTACTTACAGCACGTCCCATTTGAGGGTTTGGGCAGTATTGCGCCTTGGCTTCAACAGGCGGGTTACAACATATCCAGCACACAGCTTTATAATTCTGAGGCATTACCCGACTTAACAGATATTGACTTTCTTATTGTGATGGGCGGGCCAATGAGTGTAAACGACCATCAACAATACCCTTGGTTAGAAGCGGAACAACAATTTATACAAAAAGCCGTTAAATCAGACCTTCCTGTTCTTGGTATCTGTTTAGGCGCACAACTTATTGCCAGCGCCATGGGCGCCAAAGTTTATCCACAGCCAAAAAAAGAAATTGGGTGGTTTCCAGTAAAGGCCATACAACCAAAGCTAAGCACCGTTTTCCAATTTCCCGATGACATTAATGCATTTCACTGGCATGGCGAAACCTTTACGCTACCTAAAGGTGCCATTCACATTGCAAAAAGTGAAGCTTGCGAAAACCAAGCTTTTCAAATTGGCACTAAGACCATCGGTTTGCAATTTCACCTAGAAACTACGCTTCAATCTGCACAAGCTCTTGTCGATAACTGTGGTGATGAGCTTGTAGAAGCTAAATACATTCAAACGGAGGATACAATTTTATCCGCACCTGAAGAACGGTTTCTTTCAATCAACCGCTTAATGGGCTGTGTGCTTAACTATTTACACACAAACCATGCTTAACCATTGTATGCTTTAACTTAACCGCACCACTATGCCGTTTGATTTCCACTAAAATTGCATTTAGTACGCCTAGTGCTTCCATGTTAAATTCATTGCTTTCAAGCACATCAACTCAAACAAAAAGATACGAGGGCTATTTAAAATATGATGACAATTAAACCGAGTACAAATGATAGATAAATTACTGCACGACTTTTTAATTATTTGGGCGACAATCGACCCTATAGGCACAATGGCGCTTTTTGCTGCGCTAACCGCAAAACTTTCTAGCAAGGAGCGGATAAAAACGGCCTACAAAACCATTGTCTATACCGTGCTAATTTTAGTCGGCGCCATTTTGGTCGGCCAAGTCTTACTTAGCGCAATGGGAATTAGCCTTATTTCATTTCAGGTTTCTGGCGGGGTCATTCTATTTTTATTTGGTTTACAGATGGTTTTTTCAAATAACACGCCCGAAAAAACAGGTGAACCTATGCACGACATATCTGTGTTTCCGCTGGCGATTCCTGCCACCGCCTCACCCGGGGCAATTCTGGCGGTTATCCTAATAACGGACAATAATATATACACCGTTCAAGAACAAATGATGACTACAGCAACGGTACTTGTTGTTTTGGTAATTACGCTGCTTCTACTTCTTTTTTCAGGCGGGATCATCAGAATAATTGGCCACGGCGGCGCCTCTCTTTTAACACGAATCATGGGCATGATATTAGCCGCTTTATCGGTTGAGTTTATTATGGAGGCCATCGGAGTCGCAAATTGGGTACAGACAATGTCATGATAGTTTCGCTCGCCTTATGCCATTGATTGAGCCACTAACTACACAGGACTTTGAGGGTTGATTTCAACGTTACCAAAATGGGTTGAAGTTGGTGCCTTCATTCTGGCACTAGTAGCAGGCTTTGTTAATGCAGTCGGATTACTTAGTTTTGAGCATCAATCAGTCTCGCACTTGTCAGGTACCGCTACCTTATTAGGTACCGGCTTTTTAACATTGCCCTTTCAACATACCCTTCATTTACTGGGTATTTTATTGTCATTTCTATTTGGCTCGTCGATAGCTGGGTTTTTATTACATGGTTCAACGCTAAAGCTTGGAAAGCATTACGATACTGCATTATTTTTAGAATCTGCCTTGTTACTAGTAACCCTATTGCTGCTAACTAAAGGCTCATTTTATGGCCATTTTTTTGCTTCGATGGCTTGCGGTTTACAAAATGCATTAGCAACAACCTATAGTGGAGCGATCATTATCGGCTTTATATTGGGTGGTACCTTAGGCTCATTACTATTCTTAAAATACCATTTCATGGCATTATTGTTTCCAGCGAGTATCTGCCTGTTAATTTCTTTGGTTTATCGTTTATATTCTAAACAACACCATTAATATTAATAACCACCTGTCTATTTCTTGCTACACGCAAACCCTGCCAAAATAAGTTCGATACAAAAAGGAATCATAATGCAGCTCTCTGAAGTCATCCCATGGGGAAGGTCGTTAAGCGAATACAGGGGCATGTTTTCGTTATCAAAATCTGATCTTAAAAAAAGCATTGTTGGCTGTGGAGATGGCCCAGCCAGCTTTAATGCCGAATTATCACGCACCAATGATCAGGTTGTGTCTGTAGACCCTATCTATCAATTTACTGCCGAGCAAATACGCTCAAGAATTGATACGGTTTACCCGCAGGTTATGGAGCAGGTTGCCAACAATACAATTGATTATGTGTGGAAAGACATCGCAAACGTTGAGGCCATGGGTAAGACTAGAATGGGTGCCATGCAAATATTCTTAAACGACTATGAGCACGGTAAAAAATCCGGCCGTTATGTAAATTCTGCACTACCCATGTTGCCTTTTAAAGATCATGCGTTTGAGCTGGCCTTATGTTCGCATTATTTATTTTTATACAGTGGGCATGTCGATCGAGCGCAGCACCTTCTATCGATGAAGGAGCTTTGTCGTATAGCCACCGAGGTTCGGGTTTATCCATTACTTTCATTAGGCGATAATCAAGTTTCACCACATTTAAAACCAGTAATGACTGCTTTAAAAGAATCTGGTTTTGAGGTTTCTCTTAGTGCCGTGCCGTATGAGTTTCAAAAAGGCGCTAGCGAAATGTTGGTAGTTAAACATGTCTAACAAAGAAACCTTTACCATGACTAAAGCGGTCACTTAACTCGACCGTTAAGCCTCATGGACTATTTTTCAGAACTCGGACATCTTGGCCTTTTCATTGCTGCATTTTTAGCCGCCACAGTTTTACCGTTAAGCTCAGAAATTGTTTTAAATGCTTTATTACTAAGCGGTTTATCACCCACTACGCTAGTTATCACTGCGACAATAGGCAATGTGCTCGGATCACTGACAAACTATGCCCTAGGCTACTGGGCTAGCTTGCTTGTAATAAAAAAATGGTTACGAATGTCGGAAGCTGATTTTATTCGAGCAGAACAGCGTTTTACTAAATACGGTTTGTTTTCCTTATGTTTTGCCTGGGTTCCAATCATTGGCGACCCGTTAACCGTTATTGCCGGTGTTTTAAGGGTTCACTTACTCTGGTTTCTTATATTGGTTACGGCAGGTAAACTCCTGCGTTATATCGCCGTTAGTTATATGTTATTACAAGTAAATTGAGCTGATACAATGCTTAACCATCGATTCAATCAAGTGTTATAAAGGCAAAATAAAGGTACCTTAAGTGATCTACTACATAACAAAAATTGTTATCACAACAGTTCTTATTGTAGCTGTCTCAGAGCTAGCAAAGCGAAGCTCTTTAATGGGCGCTTTACTGGCATCTATGCCTCTCATTTCGGTACTAGCAATGATTTGGCTATACATTGACACAAAAGATGTGGATAAGGTCAGCGCATTATCAAGCAGTGTTTTTTAGCTTATTTTGCCATCTTTTGTTTTATTTATAACCCTCCCCTTTTTGTTAAGGTATGGCTTACATTTTTACACCAGCCTTAGCCTTTCTATTGCGCTTACAATTGGCAGTTATTGGCTTATGATGGTGGCTCTAAACCATTATGGCGTTAAGTTATAAATGACCATAAGGGTTGTTAGCTAGGCTCGGCGTGCGAACTCCTCACCATTTAGCTCGCCATTAGACTCACGATATGAATCAGGAGATAACTGTGACTGATGTAACAGAGAAAAAACTATCCATTTTTGAACGTTATTTAAGTCTCTGGGTCGCTCTTTGCATTGGCGGTGGCATATTCTTAGGTAAAGCTGCGCCAGGCGTTGCAACTGTACTTAATGACTTTTCTATTTACCAAGTCTCCATCCCCATTGCTGTGTGCTTGTTTTTTATGATGTACCCCATCATGGTTAAAATAGATTTTGCTCAGGTGCTTAAGTCTGCAAAAACACCAAAACCCGTTTTATTAACCCTATTTATAAACTGGGCTATTAAACCGTTCACGATGTTTGCCATTTCCTATTTCTTTTTAGGCTACTTATTTAGAGATTTTTTACCGGGTACAGAAGTCCTCGTAAATGGTGAGGAGGTGGAGTTATGGCGAAGTTATATCGCTGGTACGATTTTACTGGGGATTGCACCATGTACTGCCATGGTTTTAATGTGGAGCCACTTAGCCAAAGGAAACGGCGGCTTAACATTAGTGATGGTCGCTATCAATTCACTCATGATGCTTTTCCTTTATGGGCCATTAGGCACGGTACTACTGAATGTAAACGCAATGCCGGTCCCTTGGGAAACGATGCTTTTTTCTGTTTCTATCTATGTCGCCTTGCCATTGATCAGTGGTTATTTTTCAAGGCAATTAATCATCAAACATAAGGGCATGGATTGGTTTAATGAAAAGTTTTTACATTGGCTGACACCGGTGAGCATCTTAGCGTTGTTAATGACCCTTGTTTTGCTGTTTTCATTCAAAGGCGAGGTTATTGTTTCAAACCCTTTAACTATTTTATGGATAGCCATCCCCTTATTAGTACAGACGGTATTCATATTTACGTTAGGTTATTTTGTCATGTCTCGATTGTTTAAACTCTCTTATCAAGATGCGGCACCGGTATCACTGATTGGTGCCTCTAACCACTTTGAAGTGGCGATTGCTACCGCTGTTATACTGTTTGGTCTTTCATCTGGAGCAGCCTTAGCCACTGTTGTGGGTGTTTTAATTGAAGTGCCTTTAATGTTAATGTTAGTTGCCTTATGCAAAAGAACGTCTTATTTATTTCAACGTTAAACGGTAATAACCGAATAACAAGATGATAAGTAACACCTGTTATAATCGCCTATTAATAAAACTTGCCTCAAACTAATCATTGAACTCATCTTCGTTAACGACTCCTTTTAAATCGCCTGTTTTCAGGATGATGTGGATCGCTATGACCATCTCAAATGTTGGCACCTGGATGACAGAAATTGGCACCACCTGGCTGATGGCTTCCATGCCAACATCCGACCTTTATATCGCTTTAATCCAAACGGCCATCACCCTACCATTTTTATTTTTAGCCTACCCATCCGGCACGTTGGCTGACTTAATTGACCACCGTCGAATGTTGCTGGGCCTACATATCGCGCTGTTTCTAACAGCAAGCGGCCTTGCGATCAGTACTTATTTTGATGCCGTTACGCCCTTAAGTTTGTTGCTATTTACTTTTGCCTTAGGTGCTGGCAATGCGATGATGAGGCCCGCTTGGGCAGCCAGCGTGCCCGATTTTGCGCCCAGAGCACAGTTGCCAAACGCGATTACTTTAAACACCTTAAGTACCAATGTTACCCGCGCCATTGGTCCGGCCATTGGTGGCTTTATTATTTTTCAATCTGGCCCAACTGGGGTTTTTATCTTTAACGCAGTTTCGTTTACCGGCTTAATTGTGGCCTTAGCTATTTGGAAACCCAAAAAACCAGATAATCAGTCTGCCTTGCCCGTTGAACGATTTATGGGTGCTTTTAAAGCTGGTTTACGCTACACACGAAATGTCCGTTCATTACGTATCGTATTATTCCGTAGTGCGATGTTTTTCTTTTTCGCCAGTGTTTCTTGGGCTTTATTACCCATTATTGTTATTCGTGAAATGAACATGGGCGCTCAAAGTTTCGGTATTTCAATGGCTGTCGTGGGCTTGGGAACAATTTTGGGTGCGTTCTTATTACCGCGGTTTCATCGTTTACTCACACGTAACCAAATTATTTCATTATCCACCGTCATTTTATCTTTACCCTTAGTACTGCTCGCTTATAAACCTAATTTGTATACCTTAGGCTTAACCTTAGTTGCTTTGGGTTGCGCGTGGATTTCTAGTTTTTCATCTTTTATTTTATCTGCTCAAATGGTCGTACCTAACTGGGTACGTGCACGCACCATTTCTCTTGTCATGCTTACCTTTGGCGGCAGCATGGGGTTTGGCAGCTTGGTATGGGGGAGCTTATCTGACCATTATGGCTCTAGCATTTCAATATTCATCGCGTCCACTGGGCTACTACTCACTTTATTGTTAAGCCGCCGTTTTGCCATCGCAAATGATAGCTTAGACCCCTCTCCCACAACTCAATGGCCCATCGCTATTGATGAAGACTCAGTTCCCGGTGATAGAGGCCCCGTTTTGGTGTCTATTCAATACTGTATTCCTCAGGGCAAAACAGATGAGTTTCTCTCTCTAATGAAAAAATTACGGGATATTCGCAAAAGGAATGGCGCGTATTTCTGGCAAATATTTCATGATGCGAATGACCACCAGCTTTTTTCTGAAGTGTATATGTCTGAGTCCTGGTTTGAGGTCTTGCGTCAACGAGACCGAATGACCTATTCGGAAATGTCTATTCGTGATCAAGTTATGGCCATGCACGTTGGTGAAAAAGCACCGGCCACTTCCATTCAAATTGCAGGAAAAGCATAACCTCAATGAGTAGCTTAATACCCATGGTTTTAATCCTCGCCACCGGCGTGGCTTGGCATAAATTTGAACCCGGCGGTGTTACAACACAACAACTAAGAAGCACCCTAAGTGCCTTGGTGGTTAACCTGTTAGCACCTACCCTGATTTTATATATCATTCTTACAACGCCACTAAAAGAAGAGCTTTATCAGGTACCCATGACCGGCATTATCACCATCAGCCTGTGCTTGGGTCTAAGCCTAATCCTATTTTCTGGACTGCTTCGTGCAGGGTATATTTCCCGCCCTCAAGCCGGTGCTTTAGTTTTAGCGGCTAGTTTTGGCAATGGCATGGGGATTTCCTTGCCTGCCGTTGAGGCCTTATTTGGTGCTGAAATGGCCAGCATTCCATTAATTTATGACCTGCTCGCCACCGTCCCTTTTGTTTGGATAATTGCCGTGCTGGTTGCAGCGCACTTTGGAACGCGCATTGCCGGTGGTCATTTAGGTCGTGAATTACTGCTGATGCCGCCCGTTTGGGCAATCGTTATAGCGTTAACCCTTCGGTATTTTCAATGGATCCCGCACGAAAGCATTATTCAGGCATTTAAAATGATGGGGCTGGCAACTGTGCCTATGTTACTTTTAATGGTGGGCGTAAACTTTAAAATAAGCAGCTTTAAATATGTTCTTTTGACAATACCAGCTATGTTCATTAAGCTGATTGTTAGCCCAGCCATCGCGTTTAGTAGTGGGGTTCCTGTTGGCTTAAGCGGTGAGGTGTTAATTATCACCAGCATTACAGCCGCTGCCCCCCCCGTTATCGTTGGTATTGCTTTAGCTGATCGATTTAAACTAGATTCTGCACTTTTTTGTACCGCATTAACCTTAGGCACAGCGGCTTACCTTTTAATAGCCCCTAGCCTTTCAGATTATTTAACACAATTAATATGAACACAGTTACAAAAACCCAATGGGGTGGTGTTTGCTTAAGCTTCCTAACCGGTATAGCGTCGGCCATTACTGTTACCAAAGCTAGCCCTGCTTTATTAGAGATAAAAAAAGAGTTACCGTTGAGTGTTATCCAAATTGGTTGGATTATGTCTTCGGCTGCCTTAGCCAGTGTCCTACTGGGCATATTTGTTGGCGCCTTATCGCATCGCTACGGCCCCAAAAAAGTGTTACAAATCGCATTAAGCCTGATTATTATTACCGCCGGCTTTAGCATCATTATCAATTCTGCTAACGAATTAATATTAAGCCGTATCATTGAAGGCATCGCAGTTATCTTTGTGTCTGTTGCTGCACCAACTTTAATTTCACATTTATCGAAACCTTCCGATATGGGCTTAACAATGGGTGTTTGGGCACTTTGGATGCCCGCGGGAAGTGTGCTAACCTTTTTATTAGCCCCTGTGATTTTAGAGTTTTTTAACTGGCGTTGGCTGTGGGGCGCGGCGTTTTTTCTTGCCCTACCCTTACTTATACTATCAATAAAACTTGTTGACCCAACACGTACCGCCTCTGACACCGTTCATAAGAAACTCTCTCGGTCCGTTGTCTATAAGGCTATTATTATGGGGCTCATTTTTACCTGTTTCACTGGCACCTTCTTTAGCATGCTCACCTATCTTCCCACATACCTCATTGAAACCTATCAAGTTAGCTTGAGCAACGCACTTTTTACTACGACTATTTTGCCCGCTTTTATTATCCCTGGAAATTTAGTCAGCGGCTTTCTCATTCATCGGGGTATCCCTTGGTTTAAAATGCTGACGTTCCCCGCCGTCGCGCTCACTATCGTAATCACTCTACTGCTACATACAAGCTATCCAGACCAATTGGGTTTAATACTATTGGCTTTACTGGGGTTTTTCTTAGGCATGATACCCACTGCTATTTTTGCCCAAAGCCCTCGTTTAGCCGATAAGCCGATTGATACAGGCCGTGTTATAGGCATTGTTATTACTGGCCAAGGCCCAGGGATATTATTTGGCCCTCCACTGGCCGGGTTTTTAATCGGCAATCATCACCATTGGCAAAACCTGTATCCTTTTTACATACTGTTAACGATCAGTATTATTCTCTTCACTCAGCGCTTAAAGACACATCAGCCTGCGCATTAATTACTCTTCATGAAGTGCGTTAATCGGGTTTAAGTTTGCCGCTTGCCCAGCTGGGACAACACCGGCTATTAGGCCAATTACTGCTGACATCACTAATGCCAGCCCTAAGAAAAGTAAATTAAACGTTATCGGTAAGCCCGGTAAAAAAAGCTGTAACAAGCCGGTTAGCATAAACAGCAATACTAAGCCTAACAGGCCGCCTATTAACGCTAACACGGCAGCCTCACCCAAGAATAATATTAATATCGTTTTTTTATCCGCACCAAGCGCTCGGAGCAACCCCACTTCGGCTGTTCTTTCTCTTACCGTTGTTGTCATAATCGCCAAAATACCAACTGCACCAACGAGCAATGAAATAGCGCCTAGCCCACCCACCGATAATTTTAAAATAGAGAGTATTTTGCCCATTGACTCCAACATATCATTTTGTGTGGTTAGCGTGACATCTTCTCGCCCGTGACGCTTAATCATAAGATCCTTAATACGCGTTTCAATGCGCTTTAATGTTACATTTGCTGAAAACACTACATTAATTTCCATCAACGACTCTCTGTTAAACATCTGCAAACCATTTTGCGCTGGAATATAGATCGTATCGTCCATATCGACCCCAAGCATCTGGCCTTTTTTTTCAATAGTGCCAATGACCCGAAACCGCTGACCACCCACACGAATATGCTGGCCGAGTGGGTTTGAGTCACCAAACAATTCTTTTTTCATGGTGTAACCCAATACCGCTGTCGAGCGCGCATCTTCCAAATTACCGGAGAAAAAATTCCCTTGAGCCACTTTAAAGTCCCAGGCATCACTCATATCCGGCCCGACACCCAAAATAACCCCACTGCGCTGCAGATTATTAAACTCTACAACGCCCGAGCCTTGAACCACAGGCACCACCTTTTCAACACCCGTTAACTGCTTTAGCGCTTGTGCATCTCGCAATGTTAACGGTCGCACTGAAGACAGCAGGCCACCAGCGCCATGCGTTTCTTTTAAACCAGGGTTAATGGCAATAATTCGAGCGCCAAACTGTGAAAAACTGTCTAATACATACTGTTGAACCCCTTCGCCGATAGCCGTTAACAAGGTCACCGAGACAATGCCAACGGCCATTCCTAAAGCCGTTAATAAACTTCTCGACCGATAGCTCAATACCGAGCTAAAGATCCAGCGTCCACTATCGACCCAATTCAAGACACTTCCTTTTGCTGCTTACCTTGCAGCGCTTCAACGGGCGAAAGCATTGATGCTCGCTGAGCTGGCAACCATGCAAATATAAGCGCCAGTAATATCGCCAATAATATAGAACCCACTTGCGCCCACCAAGGTGAGTGAAATTGGAGCTCTATAAAATATATATTCGCCAGTAAAACAATCAGCTGACTCAACGCTAAACCCGACATAGAGGCCACTGCTGCTATCAGCCCAGCCTCAGATAAAAACAACACCCGTACTGTTGATGAGGTTGCCCCCAATGCTTTGAGTAAGCCAATTTCCTTAACCCGCTGAGAAACCGTTATCATCATCATATTCATAATCAAAATACCGGCGACTAACATGCTGATAGAGGCAATGCCTGCCACCGCTATTGTTAATATATCCAATATTTCTTGAACCGAGGTCAACATAGCATCTTGAGAAATCACCGTAACGTCTTCTTCACCTTCATGTCGCTCTTTTAACAGCTCTATAATGGCTTGCTTTATATTATCGAGCTGTTGATAAACCCGCACCTCTGCAAATAAACGAAACAGCCCTTCTACATTAAACACAGACTGTGCATTTGCGACCGGAATAATAATCACATCATCCATATCAAAACCAAAACTAGTACCGCCTTGGTTTAATACCCCTATTACTCGAAATCGACTGTCTGCCAGCCGTATCCGTTCGCCAAGCGCAGGCTTATTTTGAAATAGCTCTTGTCGTAATTTATTGCCGATAACGCACACTGCTTCGCCTTTATCGAGGTCTAAAGTCGGTAGTATTTGACCTTGAGATACCTTTAATTGACGAATAAGGAAAAAATCTCGGCTCGTGCCAATCGTTAATACTTCACGAATTTTACCGTCATACGAGGCTTCAATATTACCGACCACTATGGGCGCCACTGCTTTTACACCTGATAGCCGAGAGACTGATATAGCATCTTTTAATGTCAACGGTCTTGGTGATTCACCTGTCAGAGGCGGCATACCACCGGTGGTTTCTTTTTTCCCAGGTAAAACAATTAACGTATTACGGCCGAGTACATTAAACTCTTTAAGGACAAATGATTTGGCCCCTTCGCCCAATGCTGTTAACAGGTTAACTGCAACAACACCAATGGCAATGGCAAGCCATAACGTTATCGTACGAAACCGGTGTCGACTTAAGACATGCGTTATAAACCCCACAATGTCTGACCAAAACATCGCTAAACTATACGCCCATCTAACATATTCAACTGCCTTTTCGCTCGTGCACCCAGTGTGGCGTCATGAGTTACTACCATTAAAGTAATACCTTCTGCGTTTAGTGATTCGAGCAACTGCGTCACACCCTCTCCAGATGTTGAGTCCAAATTACCCGTCGGTTCATCTGCTAATAAAATGCTCGGCTTCATCACTATTGCTCGGCCTATCGCGACACGTTGTCGTTGCCCACCTGATAATTGATTCGGGCTATGATGCGCTCGATCCATTAGGTGCAATTTATCAAGAATATCATCCACCGCCTGCTTACGTTGCTGCGCTGGGATGCCCGATAACATCATCGGCAACTCAATATTTTCTCGTGCCGATAGTCGGGGTACTAAATGATAAGACTGAAAAACAAAACCAATTTTTTGACTTCTTAACGTTGTCCGCTCGGCTTCCTCTAAGGTCGATACATTAATACCATCGAGCATATAATCACCCGAATTAGCCCTATCAAGCAGGCCCAAAATATTCATTAAGGTTGATTTACCTGAGCCTGACGGCCCCATCACAGCTATATACTCGCCTTGTTCAATCTTTAAAGAAACATCATCCAGAGCATGAACAACTTGATCACCGATTTGAAACTTTTTTTCTAAATGATCTAATTCAATCATCGTCTATGGTCACTAAGGCTCCATCCACAGCGCCTTCTACATCAAGCGATATCAGCACTTGCTCAGTATCCGTTAAGCCCGCCTTAATTTCTGTATAACGCCAGTTACTCAAGCCCGGGGTAAACTCCGTTAAGGCCAACTGTTTATTAGATGCCTGATATACCAATACTTTATTGCCATCAATAATCGTTTCTGTCGGTAACCTAAGAGTGTTTTTCTGCTGCTCAATAACCACATCTACATCGGCGCTATAGCCGATAAGCATTTTTTGATAATGTTCTTTATCTACTAAATTAACATCTATATCTACCGTACGCGCTTGTTTTTCAAGCTCTTTTACATACGGTGCAATTCGCGAAACCTTTCCCTCAAACCGTTCCCCACGAAACGCATCTAATGTCACGTGCACAAGCATACCCGGTTGAATTGAGGAGGCATCCACTTCATCGACAGGGGCTTGGACATACAAACAACCTTCGCCAATTAAATCAATGGCCGGCGGCGTTGCCACACCTGATGGAGATGGCGTAATGTACTCGCCCACTTCACCGTTAATTTCAGCAATCACACCCGAAAAGGGCGCTATTAATTCGGTTTTCTCTATCATCGCCTGTTGCAATTTCATACCGGCAATAGCACTGTCCTTACTAGCCTGGGCCTTCTTGCAACTTGCCGCTGAGATAGTCTCTTTCGTCTCGGCAGCATCCAAACGTTCCACAGACACCAGTTTTTTAGCCGATAACCCTGTTAATCGCTTATGTTCACGTTTATTAAGGCTCGCCATACGGCAGCTTTCAATTACCGTGAGTTTGGCCGCTTCCACTCTGGCACTCGCCTCTTCAAAACGAGCTTGATGATCTTTATTCCATAGTCGAATAAGCACTTGATCTTTCTTAACGTGGTCACCCTCGTTAACAAACAACTCTGCAATTTGCCCACCGGTAGGTAATGATAAATGTGATCGGTTACAAGCTTTAATGGTACCTGCCCGAGTATTAGAAACCGTTAAATCTACTGGCCCTTTACTAACGGACACTAAGCGTACAGGCACTGGCTCTTCAGCACTGAAATAAAACCATGCCGATATCAGCAACAGCAATAAAATTAAACCCGTTATAACCTTAAGGTTTGTCATACAACCCCTCGTAGATAACCATTAAACTTATGTTAACAGCGACGAAACGTAAGTCGCACAAGAGCACCTAAGCAAGCCCCGGAAATTGCTCAGGCAGTGCTTTAAGAAAAGAGGGCCGGGCGGCACAACGTGCATACCAATCATGCAAGTTTTGGAATGACTCATCGATTGCTAAGCCATGTGTGATGGCCAAACAAAAGCGCGGTATTAAGGCGCATTCTGCCACTGAGAAATGCCCAGTAAAAAACTCACTCTGACCCAATTGCTCCGATAAGATGAGCTGCTCATCAAACCAGGCTAACCGAGTCGATTCCTTAACCTCGGCACTGGCTTCGTGTGTTGGGCTATCTCGTTTTTGCTTGATATAGGGAAATAGAACTTTTCCTAATTTGCTATCACTGTAGTGATGTAGCTGTCTGACCTTCGCACGTGCTTTAGGCGAGCTAGGCATCAGCTGTATTTCTGGACACTGGTCAAGCAGGTATTCAATAATCTGTGCTGACTCAGTTATCACCAAATCACCGTCTACCAAAACGGGCACTGTCGCATTTGGGTTTAAAGACACGACATCAGGGTGTTTTTTATCTAATTGAACAACAATTTCTCTAATGGTCAGCTTGGTTTCAAAAGCAACTAACCGTACCTTCCAACAAAAGGGGCAATCTGGCCGTTGATAAAGTGTTATTGACGATTCTGTTGTTACCATTAGATATTTCTCAATCTCAGGTCATGCAAATGATCTTTCAACGAATCAATCCGATCATTTCCCCAAAAGATTTGATCGTCAACCGTAAACGATGGCACACCAATAACCCCTTTTGATTGTGCTTCTTGCCAATTCTCATCCATTTTAACGAGATAAGACTCATCACTACTGGCTGCTTCAACACATTCATGTGATAAACCTATTACTTCTGCTACTTCAAACAAAGTATCTATTTCACCGATATTACGGCCTTCTGCCCACTCTTGCCTCATCACTTCAATGATATAAGGCTTCAACAGGCCTTCTTTTTCCGCTGCAAACGAGACTGCGCCTGCCAATGTTGGGTCCGTTTCAATCGGTGGTGGAGAAAATGGTATACCCATTTTCTTGCAACTACGTGCTACGTCTTGGCGTACTAAATGTATTTTCTTCTTTACTCGCTCAGGCGATGATCGACCGGCCCATCCGCCAAAAGGTTTCCATAAAAACTTTACGCGGTATTGATCAACGACAGAAAACATACTTTTAGACGCTAAATAACAATATGGACTTCTAAAATTAAAATAGACATTAACCTTGGTCACTGCCTGCTCATTACTTGCTGTGTTATCGTTCATCCCCTCACCCCTCCATACTTACATTTTTTTTATTAGTATAGACCGCTATTGTGCTATTAACATCCCTAAAAATACTGCTCAGGCATGCAGTATTGCAGATATAACGACATTAACCGCTTGTTTTATAGTGCATCGCTATCGCATACATACACTAGCCTAAATGCTAATGCTCGTCTTTATAGTTCAAACGATTCATGCAGCGTTGGTATTCTCACATCTGTTGCTTGAATTTTTGCAGCAAAGCTTTTCATGCTTTTCTCTTCACCATGAACAAGGTACGTCGTTTTAGGGTTCCCTGTTTTTGCATGCCATGCGATTAATTCAGTTTGGTCAGCATGCGCAGAAAAACCACCAATCGTATGAATACTGGCTTGAACAGGCATCTCTTCACCAAATATTTTTACTGTTTTTGCACCATCAATAATACGTCTTGCTAACGTTCCCTGAGCTGCAAAACCAACAAATACAATACTACTGCGCCGATTCCATAGATTATGTTTCAAATGATGCCGCACACGTCCGCCCGTACACATACCCGATCCTGCCATAATAACAGCACCACCACTCACCTGATTGATTGCCATTGACTCGGTCGTTTCACGCGTAAAATGTAGCCCTGGAAACCCAAAAGGGTCTTTGCCTTCATTAAACAGGTTTAGAGCTTCTGTGTTATAGCATTCAGGATGCCGCGCAAAAATTTGCGTTGCAGAAATTGCCATGGGTGAATCAAGAAACACATTAATAAAATGTTTTATCTTTTTACTAAGAATACCTTCTCGTAAAAAATAGAGCACTTCTTGCGCTCTTTCCATCGCAAACGTCGGAATGATGACATTTCCGCCACGGCCTATCGTTTCATTAATCACCCCATAAAGCTCTTCAATAGAGGGTTGTAATTGCTTATGCACCCTATCACCATAGGTTGTTTCCATAATAACCGTGTCTACTTTTGGCGGCCTGTCTGGTGCGTTCAAAATGGCCCGTCCACCGTAACCAAGATCACCTGAAAAGAGCACTCGTCGAACCTCACCCTTCTCTTCAAGCTGCAGAAGAATAGACGCTGACCCCAGAATATGCCCTGCCTCAAAAAAGGTTGCTTGTATCCCCGCTGCTAGCTGTTCAGATTGCCCGTAAATGGCTTGTCTGCCAAAAAACTCTAAACTATTGAGCGCATCTAAAATACTATATAGTGGCTCAATGTCCTTATCACTATTTTGCTGTCGTTTTGCTTTACGTTGTTGGTAGCGTGCCTCTTCTTCTTGTAGGCCAGCAGAATCCAGCATAACCAACCGAGCCAACTCCAATGAGGCTGCCGTGGTGATAACAACCCCTTTAAAACCGCGTTTCACCAACAGAGGGATTCGCCCGCAATGGTCTAAATGAGCATGCGTCAGTAATAAAAAATCTATCGAAGCAGGGTCAAAGCCAAACGGTTCAGCATTTTCTTCAATAATTTCTCGACTGCCTTGATATAGCCCACAATCAATGAGAATGCGCTGACCGGCACATTCAATAAGATGACAGGAGCCGGTTACTCCCTTTGCAGCACCGTGGAATGTAATATTCAACTTGTCTCCTTTAACTTCAAATTTTTCTGAGCACGCCGATAAAAATAAAGTCCTATGCACTTCATCATATCATCTAAAAATACACCGCGTTACGTACCAACTTTCTAAACGATTGGCGAGCTCAGTCAGGCTTGAATGCTTATATCATGCGCCATCATCGAGCAACCCCATTGCCTTGTTTTATCACAAACTTGGGTGCGTAAATATCAGCAAATCGCACCTACTTTAATTGATATCACGTTAACTTGATCCGCATCAGATCTAACTTCATTTCCTCATATCAACCCATATTGAAGTGCTATAGTGCCTTGAACATTTGCACATCACTATAGCCTTGGAACAAACTGTCACTTTCGACCTCGACCTTATTCAGCGTTATAACAAGGCAGGACCACGCTATACATCCTACCCAACAGCGGTTGAATTTAATGAAGATTTCACTGCTGAGAGTTATCAGCAGCAAGTTGAACTATCCAACCAACGAGGCGGGCCATTATCACTCTATTTTCATCTGCCTTTTTGCGACACCGTGTGTTTTTACTGTGCTTGTAACAAAATAATCACCAAAAATCGCAAACACGCCGACCCCTACTTAAAAAACTTACATAAAGAAATCGCGCTACAAGCTGCCTTATTTGATTCCAACCGCCCCGTAGAGCAACTCCATTGGGGCGGTGGCACGCCCACCTTTATCAATCACCAGCAAATGCATGAACTAATGAACGTTACCCGTCAGCACTTCAACTTGGCGGATGATGATAATGGCGAATTTTCCATTGAAATAGACCCACGTGAGGCCAATAAAGAAACCATCGCACTATTGCGTCAAATTGGTTTTAATCGAATCAGCTTAGGGGTTCAAGACTTCAACCCCATCGTTCAAAAAGCAGTCAATCGTATTCAAAGTGAAGCCGAAACCTTTGCTGTCATTGATGCCGCTCGCGCTAATAACTTTCGCTCTATCAGCCTCGACCTGATTTACGGCTTACCCCATCAAACACCACGTAGCTTTTCAGAAACACTCGATAAAGTCATCAACACCGCCAATCCAGACCGGCTATCTATATTTAACTATGCACATATGCCAGAGCGATTTAAAGTGCAACGTCAAATGAACAACGATGATTTGCCCCAACCAGAGGTTAAGCTTGAAATACTTCATCGCTCAATCGATCAACTAACCCGTGCGGGTTATGTCTACATTGGCATGGATCATTTTGCTAAACCAGAAGATGAATTGGCTGTTGCCCAACGTAACGGCAAGCTTTATCGAAACTTTCAAGGTTACTCCACACGTTCTGAATGTGACCTGATCGGTTTAGGCGTGACATCCATTGGCCGTATTGCCGACTCATACTCGCAAAACCAGCGCACATTAGAAGATTACGCAAATAGCCTTGCACAGAATGAATTGCCTGTCTTTCGAGGCGTCACCCTCAATACCGACGATAAAATACGCCGTACCGTCATCACCCAGCTTATTTGTCACTTTGGGCTAGATATTAATGCCGTTGAAAAAGAGCTTAACATTAACTTTGCCGACTACTTTGCAGATGTTTACCCCCACTTAGAGCAATTTTCTCAAGACGGCTTACTGCAATTTGATGCTAAAAAAATAGAGGTTCTACCGGCTGGGCACTTACTGATTAGAAATATATGCATGGCCTTTGATTTTTATACTCAACAAAAAGCAAGCAAGAACTTCTCAAAAGTCATATAAAACATTGCTATTCATGAGTCATCATCATTAGCTGACTTTAAAATGAATGTTTTAGGGCTTGGACTGATTATGTAATAGGCTATAACGGGGCCCCTAGCCTAGTGAAGCTATAGCCGAGTGAACGCGGGATTAAGGGGTTATTGAACAACCACTCATCCATATTAATCAGTTTGATGCGTACCAAGGGGCGTAAGAATGACGGGGTGGGGCACTTTGGGCTCCAGAGGTGAAAGCTTAGGCCTCGTTTCTACATTTTTATCGCTGTTACAAAAAAACAGCCATGATTTCTATAATGAATTATTTTCACGAATAAAAAATCGCGCATCAATAAAACTTATTCTTGTCCTTTTTATAAAATTTATAGCAACTAACCCAACTGGTTAACCAAATCAAAAGACCTGCTTTATCATATTTACCCATCATCTTATGGGTTAAAGTATCTTCAAGCACTTTGTATTGACCTTGTAGTTCAAAATTAGATATTGAGTACTCACCAATAAAAAGAAGGACAACGTAAAAGGCTGGGCCAAGTATAAAGGCTAATAAAACACGAGGCGAGGAAGCGAAAACAACTAATAACCTTAGCATCCATTCAGGCATATACGCTTCCTTAAAAAATTAGTAGCACTTCCCATTAAATGTTTGAAGGCCCAAGACAAATCCTATGCCTTTAAATTGCAGACACAGGCTTCAGGTTATAGACCTGCTTCCGCGCTGTTCCATTTTTTATAAGTCTTTGATAATAGCTTTGCTGCTTTTTTAGCTTTTCAAGATCACTAATCGGCACGTTATCAAGCACTTCTTTCAATGCATCTGTTGTACTAGTCATAACCAAGGTCTCTTCAATTTATTTTATACACTGCACTTAGGAGTGCGGCATGGTGTGAAAAAGCGGGTCAACACGTCGACTTTGAACGCAATCAAGAAGTAAGTCACTATACTGTCTTATAACTGGTTTCAATTTATCATTATCAGTATAGTCTTCTATTTTTAAACGTAAACCCTCTGCAAGGGTTTTTATTCCGATCATCCTTCCATGAGAGTGCCATTTATTATGGTTGCTCAATGCTTCGGCTATCTCAACAGCTCTTGCCTCTTTCTCAGGCCTAGTAACGCTATTACCTGAACTTAAATGCTTATCCCAGTCTTTAAATTTATATCTAACCAACCAGTCTTTTAAAAGTGAGACCGACAGCTCACGCGCCTGCTCGTATCTGCGTAATGTTGCTAAATCTTGATTCTGTAAAATTGCAAATTCTGCATCTGTTAAAGTACCTTTCGCAGACTTATCAATCATCCTTTCTACTTGATCCAAGTAGCCCAAAGCCGGGACTAATTGGCCATCACTATTGGGTATTTGTGGATCAATTGGGCCTAGTGCCGAAGAATAGTCCATATAGATCTTATCTCCTGACATGCATAGAATTGTTCCAGCTGACATGGCCATATCAGGCACAACAAACCAAACCTCTTTGTAATGATGGCGAATAATATCTACCATCCTTTCAACTACTTCGGCCACACCGCCAGGAGTATGTAAAATAAACACAAGATTTTCTGTTTTATTCGTTCTGTTAGCCAAGCCCTCCATGTGCGCGCGAAACGGTGACAAAAGCTGCGGTCTTATCCCCCCAACAAACGAAAACAGGTCACTAGCAAAGACCCGAGATACTTCAGCGGCGTAATGATCTAATGCTAAATCAATAGTTTCATTAAGAATTGCCATTAAAAATTCCCTTTTTTAATCATTGTGAAAGCATTGTAGCTATGTATATAAAATTAAGCCAAAACTAATTTCACAAGCATGACAGGTGGAGACAACCTTCCAGCCAATCATGAGATAAGCAGATAGGCCTGCTGACTCTTATATTACTAAAAGTGGGGCCATCAAAAAAACAGGTAATGCTTATCACGCAGGCCCACCCAACCTTACCCCCGCCTTACCCCAAAAACCATAGACATAAAAAAAGACCTACGATTTCTCGTAAGTCTTTGTTTTATATGGTGGGCCTACAAGGACTTGAACCTTGGACAAATGGATTATGAGTCCACTGCTCTAACCAACTGAGCTATAGGCCCTTTGTTCTATTCTGACGTATCTATAAAGCTACGTAAATGCTCTGTTCGTGAAGGATGACGTAATTTACGCAATGCCTTTGCTTCAATTTGACGTATTCTCTCACGAGTCACATCAAATTGCTTACCTACTTCTTCTAATGTGTGATCGGTATTCATATTAATACCAAAACGCATTCTAATAACTTTAGCTTCACGAGCGGTTAAGCCTGCAAGTACATCTTGTGTAGACTCTCTTAAGCTTTCAATCGTTGCTGAATCTACTGGTGACACTGCGTTAGCATCTTCGATGAAATCACCTAAGCTTGAGTCTTCATCATCACCAATCGGCGTACCCATTGAGATAGGCTCTTTTGCAATTTTAAGTACTTTGCGAACCTTGTCTTCTGGCATTTCCATTTCTATCGCCAATTCTTCAGGCAAGGCTTCTCGGCCTTTTTCTTGCAAAATTTGACGTGAAATACGATTTAACTTATTAATCGTTTCTATCATATGCACTGGTATACGAATCGTTCTTGCTTGGTCGGCTATGGAACGCGTAATGGCCTGACGAATCCACCATGTTGCATAGGTAGAGAACTTATAACCACGACGATATTCAAACTTATCAACCGCTTTCATTAAGCCGATATTGCCTTCTTGAATAAGGTCTAAGAATTGCAGCCCTCGGTTTGTGTATTTTTTAGCAATGGAGATCACCAATCGTAAATTGGCTTCAACCATTTCTTTTTTAGCACGGCGCATTTTGGCTTCGCCAATCGATAAGCGACGGTTAATGTCTTTGATTTCTGTCGTGACTAAAGAGCTTTCGCTTTCTACATTAGCCAGCCTAACTTGTGCTTTTTTAATTTCATGGAAATTTTCTTTAATAACAGCAACAAATGGCTCGTCTGTTTTTAAGTGCTCTTCTAACCATGTTATGTCACTTTCATTTTTAACAAAGCCTGCGATAAATAACTTACGCGGCATTTTTGCTTGTTTAACGCAGATGTCAATAATGGTTTTTTCTTGAGCTCTAACCAACTCAACACATTGTTTCATTTCATTTGAAAGCAATGTAAAGAAACGCGGTGTAAATTTAAGCGCCATAAACAATAAGGCCAACTCATCAAACTCTTTTTGAGTTTTTTCTGAGGCATAACCTTCTTTTTTAATCACCTTAGTACATTCTTTGTACTTAGCCGCAATTTCGTTAATACGAACTTCGACATCTTCGATGGTTAATGCTGGAATTTCAGGCGCACTTTCATCTTTCGCTGCCGCAGGCTGCGTGTAATCATAGTCGTCTTCTAAATCAACAAAATCTGGAATATAGTCTGCTAGGCGAAGCTCATCACTCTTAATTTTTTCGAACACATCAAAAAAGCGATCCACAACAGCTGGGTAACGAACAATCGCCGCCAACATTTCGTTTTGCCCTTCTTCAATACGCTTAGCTATATCAAGCTCACCTTGGCGAGTTAATAAGCCAACCGTGCCCATTTCACGCATGTACATACGGACAGGGTCTGTCGTTCGGCCTAACTCTTTATCAACGGTTGCTAAAGCAACAGCCGCTACTTCAGCCGCAGCAGATTCATCAACCGTTTGAGCAACGGTGCCATCGGATACAGTATCTGACTCTGGCGCCTCTTCGCTGACACTAATGCCCATATCTGAAATCATTGTAATGATTTCTTCAATACGCTCTGGCTCCACGTCTTGTGGTAGGTGATCGTTCACCTCCGCATACGTCAAGTAACCTTGCTCATGCCCTTTACTAATCAATGCTTTGATTTTAGAGGTTTGTTCTTTCTGTTGTTCTTTATCCATTATGTTCCCGTGAACTAAGTACAAATTTTCGCCAACTGAACCGAGTATTTTAGCAGATATTCTTAATTTATCTACGAATGTTCTTTTATTTCATTAATTCTCTAAGCTCATCTCTTTCTTCTTCACTTAAATCTTCTGCTTTTGCCAATAATATTTCATAACGACTCTTTTTTGCCTGCTCTTTCAAGCGCTCAATCGCGCCTAAAAACTCCTGCTCAGTCGACTCCCCTTCGATTAATCGCTCTTCGGCAAACAATGCTCTAATAATTTTTTCATGTTCGTGCCCACGAAACCGTTCTAGCAGCATTGCTGGCGATACCTCTATATGACCATTTAACACCGAAATAATTTCATTTAATACCGGCATTCCTGGCACATTTAATTGTAACCAAGCGTCTTGTGTATTAATTTTTTGCACCAACGCAGGCTCATGAAGAATCAGCATTATTAAATGCCTCATAGCCGAAAGGGGGGCGGCCCCAGTTTTTTTAACAACTTGTCGCGCACCGAATCGAGGTTTGAAGGAAGCGGCCGCACCTTGCTTTTCCATTTTAGTTAGCTGTGCTAATTGTTTCTTCATTAATTCTGCAAAAGCACCCGCAGGTAATGTATCTAGCAATGGTTTCGCTTGCTCCATAAAACCAGCCCGCCCTTCAATTGTCGTCAACGGGTGCTGTTTACCTAAGTAATCAAAAAAATAACTGGACAACGGCGTCGCCTGCTCTACCAACTGCTCAAAGTGTGAGGCCCCTTTTTCACGAATTAAACTATCAGGATCTTCACCCTCAGCTAACAGTAATACTTTTATTTGCCGTCCAGTGCGCAAAGCTGGCAAAGCATTCGTCACAGCACGCCATGCTGCTTTTTGTCCCGCTGTGTCACCATCCATACATATCACCAAGGTGGACACAGAGCGAAATAATAAATCAACGTGCTCGCGAGTGATTGCGGTACCCAAGGCAGCAACAGCATTTGTAACGCCCTGCTGATAAAGCGAAATAACGTCTAAGTAGCCTTCAACCACAATAATTTGCTGTATTTTAGTAGACGATTTTAGCGCTTCATATAAACCATATACTTCACGGCCTTTATGGTAGAGCGGCGTTTCTGGAGAATTTAAATACTTTGGCTCGCCGCCATCTAGAACTCGACCACCAAACCCGATAGTTTGCCCACGTTTATTACGGATAGGGAAAATAATTCGCTCTCTAAAGCGGTCATACGTTTTATTATTTTCATTCGTCACCACAAGCCCTAATTCACCTAACTGATGGAGCGAATCGTTATCTTGGCCCAACGACGACAGCAAATTACTCCAACCTGGTGGTGCAAAACCTAATTGGAAGGTTTTAGCCACTTCGCCTGTCAGCCCTCTATTTTTCAAGTACTCCGTCGCAATATGACTGGCCCCATGCTGTCGCAGTTGCTGCTGGTAAAAGTCACTCACCTTCTCATTCATACGCAGCAGTGGCGATAAATCCCGTTTCGGTTTCTCCGTTTCAAACCCTTGCTCGCGTACAACTTCCACGCCAGCGCGGCTTGCTAATTCTTCAATTGCTTCTACAAAACTAAAGTGGCTGTAATCCATTAAAAAGCCAATCACCGAACCACTCTGGCCACAACCAAAACAATGATAAAACTGCTTGTCTTGGCTGACAGTAAAACTGGGGGTTTTCTCGTTATGAAAAGGGCAGCAAGCAGAGTAGTTTGCACCTTTTTTTTTCAACGGTAGCAAGCTATCAATCACCTCGACAATATCGGTTCTTGCCAATAAGTCATCAATAAAATGCTGGGGGATTCGACCTGCCATGATTATGGTATTTTATTTACCCTATGATTCTTGCTTGAAGCATAGACAACATTAACAAGCGTTAATACTTTTCTATACGAGCCGGAAGTGCCCAGTGAAATTGATGCGCTTCTCCATGCCTACCAATTTGTCATACAGTGATCATGCGGACCACTAAATAAAAACAAATTAAGAAAGCTTGGCTTTTATTTTACCGCTTGCCGCACCAACGTCTGCACGACCTTGTAATTTAGGACGAAGAATACCCATCACTTTACCCATATCTTTCATGCCTTGCGCACCAGATTCGGTAATCGCCTGATCGATCAGTTGATCGACCTCTGATTCAGTTAATTGTTGGGGCAAGTACTGCTGGATAATACTTGTTTCTTTTTGCTCTATCAGTGATAGATCGTCACGACCTGCTTTGTCAAACGCCTCTATTGAATCACGACGCTGTTTGACCATCTTATCGAGCAATTGGAGGACTTGCGTATCATCTAATTCGATACGCTCATCGACTTCTTTTTGCTTAATAGCAGCGAGTATTAAACGAATAACACTCAGCTTTTCTTTTTCTTTAGCCTTCATTGCTAACTTCATATCCTCACGGATACGGTGCAATAAAGGCGTAGCTTGTTCGCTCATTATGTTAACGACGCGAGTAGCAAATATTAGCTACGGCCACGACGAAGGTTGTTCAATGCGCGACGTGTGCGAGACAACCCTTTCAAATGACGTTTAACCGCTGCAGCTGCTTTACGCTTGCGCTCAGCAGTTGGCTTTTCATAAAACTCACGTTTACGTGATTCAGCCAAAACGCCGGCTCTTTCACATGTACGCTTAAAACGACGTAGAGCAAAGTCAAATGGTTCGTTATCTTTAACGCGAACTGAAGGCATGTATTTCTCTCTTCTTAAAAGTTAAATGGTGTAAAAGGATGGCGGATTATACACGCAGCAAAGCCATATGCCAACACCCATACTCTCCTAATAACAACACCTTTAACGAAAATCTATTGTTAATGATTAACGTGAGCTTCATATCGTTTAGGCAGAAAGCGCCTTGTTTGCGTATAATAGCCTGCTTTAAAACCTTGCTAAACCATCGCCATCAATGACTACCCAGCCACCACTTGTTCTTGGTATTGAAACATCCTGTGACGAAACAGGCGTTGCCTTGTATGGCGAACGCGGCTTACTCGCTGATGCGCTGTATAGCCAAATTGACATGCATGCGGAGTACGGAGGCGTTGTGCCTGAACTGGCTTCACGAGACCACGTCCGTAAACTAATTCCACTTATTAAACAATGCTTTGCTAATGCCAGCGTAACTAGTCGTGAGTTGTCCGGCGTTGCCTACACATCTGGGCCGGGACTTGTTGGCGCTCTGTTTGCTGGAGCTAGCGTTGCTCGAAGCTTGGCTTATGCGTGGGACATCCCCTCTATCGGCGTTCACCATATGGAAGGTCATTTATTAGCCCCCATGCTTGAAACAACACCACCTAGCTTTCCTTTTGTTGCCTTATTGGTCTCAGGTGGGCACACACAATTAATTAAGGTCAATCAAATAGGTGACTATCAACTACTCGGCGAATCCTTAGATGATGCTGCCGGCGAAGCCTTTGATAAAACAGCAAAATTACTCAATTTAGGCTACCCAGGGGGACCTGCCTTGGCCGCTTGCGCCAAAAATGGCAATCCGGAAAGGTTTAATTTTCCACGCCCTATGACCAACCGGCCAGGGCTTGATTTTAGCTTTAGCGGGCTCAAAACTTTTGCCTTAACAACCAGCCAGCAACATGCTTTAGACGAGCAAACCTGTGCTGATATCGCCAGAGCCTTCGAAGATGCCGTGGCTGACACATTGGCGATTAAATGCAAACGCGCTTTAACTCAAACCGGGCTCTCTACCCTAGTGGTTGCTGGTGGCGTCAGCGCCAACCAACGTTTACGTAAAACACTGGACCAAATGGCCAAAGAAATCAGCGCCAAGGTATTTTATCCCCGCCATGAATTTTGTACTGACAATGGCGCCATGATCGCTTACGCTGGTTATCAACGTCTATTAGCTGGGGAATTCGACGAGCTCAGCATTAAAGCTCGACCTCGCTGGCCATTATCTGCACTTAATACGCCTCAAACAAAGTAAACAAAGAGCTTATGGATATTATTTTTCTACGAAACTTACGAATTGAAGCCATCATTGGCATTTTTGACTGGGAACGCAAAGTAAAACAGCCCGTTTTCTTTGATATCGAAATGGCCGCGGACATAAAAAAAGCTGCTGCTAGTGATCATATTGACGACACTTTAGACTATAAATCTCTATCGAAAGCAGTGATTGATTTTGTCGAAAAAAGTGAGTTTCAGTTAGTTGAAACATTAGCCGAAAAAGTTGCCGAACTGATTATTCATGATTTCAATGTCCCTTGGCTAAAGCTAACCTTGAACAAGAAAGGAGCATTACGCCATGCCGATGACGTTGGCATTATTATTGAGCGTGGATCAAAACCCCAATGACCACTGTTTACCTAAGCATTGGCAGCAACATTGAGCGCGAAAAACATATCCGTGCCGGTATAAATGCCTTAAAAAAACAATTCGGTAACCTCACCTTATCCAGCGTTTATGAGTCCGACGCGGTTGGTTTTGATGGTCAACCCTTTCTAAATTTAATTGCTGCTTTTGAAACAGATCTGTCCGCAATACAAGTAGATACCATTCTTGATACGATTGAAAAAGACAATGGCCGCACCCTTGATCAGAAAAAATTTAACCCGCGAACACTGGATTTAGATTTAATCCTGTATGGCAACTTCATCAGCAAAGACCCTCTTCTCGATATTCCGCGTGGCGAAATAACTCAGTATGCATTCGTCTTAGAGCCACTGGCTGAAATTGCTGGCAACCTACAACACCCTGTTTTACAGACCTCTTACCAGCAGCTCTGGCAACATTTCGACAAATCTAGCATCGTACAAAAACGCATTGATTTTAGTTGGGATTAGACAAGGCTTTTACCGCCATCAACCGCAATCACCTGACCGGTAATATAAGCCGCATTTTGGGCTAAAAATAACACTGTTTCGGCAATATCGCTGGGTGCACCTTGTCGCTGCAAAGGAATTTTTTCAACAATGCTGTCGGTCAATTCAGTTGCCTGACTTTCTGGCCATAAAATTGCCCCTGGCGATACGCCATTCACACGCACATCTGGCGCCAACTCCTTAGCTAACGATTCTGTTAACGCATATAACCCCGCTTTTGCGGTGCTATAAATCGGGTAATCTACCAATGAACGTTTAGCATAAATATCAACAATATTAACAATACAACCTTTGGTTTTTTTTAATGCCTTGAACGCCACTTTACTGACAAAAAATGGGGCTTTTAAATTACTCCCCATCAAATCATTCCACTCACTCTCATTAGCATCGCCAACTGGCGTTGGGTAAAATGTAGACGCATTATTAATCAACACGTCCAAACGCCCATGTCTAGTAATCACCTGATCGACCATCTGCTCAATTTTCTGCACCGACTGTAAATCCGCTTTTATAGCCCACGCAGAGTGCTCTCTTTTATTATTTAATAGCTGAACAAGCTCATCCGCTTCGCTGCGTGAATAACGATAGTGAACCACAACGCCGTACCCTGCCGCATGAAACGTTTTCGTCATTTGCGCGCCAATTCGCCTTGCCGCACCAGTAATTAACACTATTTTCTGCAATTTGGACACACCACCCTCGAATTAAACTAGACTTTCAATGAGAACATACTACTGAATAACATATGCAAAACCGATTCTTTTTGTTGCTATTTTTGGCCCTTCTATTAAGTGCTTGCGCTCAAGTCCCCGACCAAAAAGGTTACCATTACGAATACTTTAATCTTAACGCCATGGCCAAGACTGATATCGACATGGTCGCTGACACCCACGTAAAACAAACTATCAAACACCTAAGGCTACTAGCAACAAAACTCTACAAACGTAACCCACGAGAATGGAAGAAAACCAATTTAAAATCAAGAGAAGCCGCTGTAGCACGTATTTTTAAACAACCCTTTCCAACCGTAAATGGCAAAAGTAGCGTGGACAGTATTCGACTCGCTTTTAACGAACAATATCAAGGTGACCGTGTACTTGCTTATGTATCAGGCTTAGCTAGCATGCTTACTTTGTCATATAACGGTAAAAGCCAGTTTTATTTATTCGATAGCTTAGATGCTCAAAAAGTGTATAACGGCGCACGCAATATTGAAGTCGCTTCGTGGTTACTGCAAACCAAAAGAAAACAAAATGGAGAACTTTTTTTACTCAGTTCTGGTAAAGGCCTCTCCGCAACAAACCGAAGTTATGATCGGTTATTTGGCAAGCTCATTGGTCAACAGGATCTGCTCGCACTGGTTATTGCGACTAAAAACCATCGCACTATAAAAAATGTTTTTCAGTCGGCTGCCCGGTTTGTCTTTTTACCCGTTTAAGCCTCTAAATATGCATGCTCAGTATTATAAAATACACACAACAACATCATTGGCAGACTTTATGCCCAACGACTTTAGTCTGCTCTTGCATGCTTTAATTGTTGAATGACTTCAAGCCGCCGTTTATGAATGGCCTCACCAATTTTCTTACCCACTAAACCCTGTTTAACAAACTCTTTAGGGTCAACTTCATTCGCTGCAAAGTAAGCCTGTTTAATCCAATCAGCCTGTGGATAGTCCTTGTTTTCAAAACCCTTTCGACCTCTGGCGTCTGCCTCACAAGCCAATAAAAATGAGGTTAATTTTTGCGGTTGGCGAAAAGCCCCTAATGCCTCCAACACTTTCAATAAGGTCGCTGCTTTTAACTCAAATGCCCGATGACAATGCGTATGATATTTCATCACTTTTTCTGCCAGATCAACAAATTCATTGGGAATTCGCAAACGTGTTGCCATCTTCTTTAAAGCCGTTAACCCCATCTCCTCATGACCATGATGAGACGGCCAGTTATCCGCTTTCGTCAGCCCTTTCCCAAGGTCATGCACCAATGCCGCAAAACGCACGACAGCACTGTCCGATAACTTAGCGGCTTGACGTAGCACCATCATTGTATGAATACCGGTGTCAATTTCAGGATGGTGCTTTGCTGGCTGAGGGACACCGAATAATACGTCCAACTCCGGCAAAATAACCGCTAAGGCGTCACATTGCCTTAATACTTCAAAAAATATATCTGGTGATTGCTCACCCAATGAGCGACTAATTTCTTGCCAAACACGCTCCGCTGTTAACAAGGCAAGCTCACCACTACTAACCATTTCTTGCATCAGTTTCATGGTCTCTGGCGCCACGCTAAAACCCAGATGCGCATAACGTGCAGCAAATCGTGCCACCCGCAAGATGCGTAACGGGTCTTCTGTAAAGTGTGGAGACACGTGACGCAATATTCGAGCTTCTAAATCAACTTTGCCACCATATGGGTCAATCAATTCGTCGGCACGTTGTGCCATCGCATTGATCGTCAAATCACGCCGTTGCAAATCTTCCTTTAATGTTACTTCCGGTGACGCATGCACTTCAAACCCTTTGTAACCACCGCCAATTTTGCGTTCTGTTCTTGCTAAGGCATATTCCGCTTTTGTATCCGGGTGAAGAAAAACAGGAAAATCCTTACCTACTTGCTCAAAGCCTTGTTGTAGCATTTCATCTACCGATGAGCCAACAACAACATAATCCCTATCCTTTGACGGATAGTTAAGCAGCTTATCCCTGACGGCACCGCCTACCAGATATATCTCCATTACCATAGTCTAATATATGTTATGATTTTAAGTTTTTTTTCAACCCAAGGTTTTATTGTGTTAGAGATTTTCATGTACTGTTTGCTGTTTGGATCCTTCACAGGACTGATTTCAGGCCTCTTAGGTATCGGCGGCGGTATTGCTATTGTGCCATTTTTAGCTTGGCTATTACCCCCCCATGGTATGCCAGTAGAAACCAGCATGCAAACTGCGATTGCTACTTCTTTAGCCACTATTATTATCA
Source organism: Cycloclasticus sp. (assembly GCF_019090545.1). NCBI lineage: Bacteria > Pseudomonadati > Pseudomonadota > Gammaproteobacteria > Thiotrichales > Piscirickettsiaceae > Cycloclasticus > Cycloclasticus sp. The sequence goes on from NZ_JAHRVT010000013.1 coordinate 32,593, forward strand.
CCTCCCTTTCCGCCATTTATGCGCAAAACAAGCGTGGCGCCATTGACTGGAAAGTTGTTAAATATTTCACCCCAGGTATTGCTATTGGCGCTTATTTTGGCGCCCACTTAGTGCATTACCTGACGACTGAGCTGCTCTCTATGGTGTTTGGTGGGTTTTTATTACTGAATGGCCTTCGTATGGCACTAAAGTTAACACCGAATCCTGAGCGCAAACTGCCTTCTCCACTACCCTTGAGTCTCGCCGGTAGTGTTTTAGGCATACTTTCCACGCTGATTGGTATTGGTGGCGGTACTTTTACTGTTCCGTACATGTTATTGCACAACGTACCGATGAAAAAAGCTATTGCATTTGGAAGCACCTTTGGCCTACCTATTGCCATTTTTGGTGCCATTAGTTTTATTATTCTCGGCCTAAAAAACACTATCCCCATAGAAGGCAATATTGGCTATATTAATATACCTGCCTTTCTGGGCATTAGTGTAGCCAGCTTATTCGCCGCACCGATTGGTGTGCATCTAGCACACACAATCCCTACCGGTGCAATGAAGAAAACGTTTGCCGTCATCATGCTTTTTGTTGGCTTAAAAATGTTTATTAGCGCAATTTTTTAATTATTTAACAGCTGCCTTATAGAGCAACATACCCACCAACATGGATACCACGACCAGCAACGGTTCTTGAAAACCAAACCCTAAACTTGCAACCGCAGGACCTGGGCAATAACCAATAACGCCCCAACCAATACCAAATAACGCCGCGCCTATAATTAACGGACGATCTATTTGTAATAAGGTTGGTAATTGAAAGTCGTCAGCCAAAAGAGGTTTACCTCTTGAAAAAATAAAACGGTAAGCAAGCGTTGTTGTTAAAACAGCGCCCCCTAAAACAAACATTAAACTGGGGTCCCATTGACCGGTGATATCTAAAAAATTGATCACTTTATTGGGGTTTACCATTTGCGATAACGCCAAACCGACGCCAAAAATAACACCGGCAACTAACGCACTGAGTATTTTAAGCATTATTAACCCCCCGTAATTTGTTTGAATACATACACTGTTACAATGCCACTTAACAAAAACGTCGCTGTTGCTACTAATGAGCGCAGAGAAAAACGTGAAATACCACAAATTCCATGCCCACTAGTACAACCACTACCCATTGCTGTGCCTATTCCAACCACCAATCCGCCGGCAATTAATAATATTGTAGACATCGATTCCCTAGCCGCTATTGTGATTGGGAAAAAGTGCATATAAACCGCACCTCCTAAAACAAGGCCCACAACAAAGGCAAAGCGCCATGCCTTTTCTTCAAACGAAGGCGCATTAAAGACACCGGCGACAATGCCACTGATGCCTGCAATACGACCATTTAAGTACATTAAAATACTCGCACTGATACCAATTAACACACCGCCTGCTAACGATAAATAGGGGGTAAAGTTCTCCATAGTGTCACTTCTCTTATGTTATGAATAAATTTATATTATTAAATATTATAAGCATATTATCAAAAACATATTAACCCCCTAGACCCTGCTGAGAAGATAAATCTTGTGTAAAATACACGCCATGAAAAACAAAACCGACCAATGGCATACCTTACATGCCGAAACAGCCAGCATTGAGTGGAAAGACTTAGAGCGTTTTTTTGCTCGCGGTAATTTATTACGTGTTTCCAGTGAGCTTGATCTTGTGGATGCCGCTGTGGAAATAGCTAATGACAATAAACCAGTTATTGAACAATGGATCGCTGAGAACCGTTTATCAGCCGTTTCAAATAAAGAGGCTTTATTATGGTCAAAAGGTGATAGCAACCTTTGGTCTGTTATTGTATTACCTTGGATTCTCGTTCAGCAACGTAAAGGGGCTCGCTAGAAAGCTGCTTTCATTACGCTGGTTAAAACAGGGTGTGGCGTGGCGGCCTGAGTTCAGCTTTCTATCATAAAAACGATTTATCATTAACGTTCTTATCACCCTTAGCGCTCTAGCTTTAGCCCAACATCGCGGCCCACGCCTTTTCCAACCGCTTTTCTGAGATAGGTTCCCTAGTTTTAATTTGCTGGGCAAACAGCGATATTCTGAATTCTTCTAACATCCAGCGGAAAGCTTCATTTTCCGGGTTTGCGTCTGTTGAAGACACCCACAGCCAAAACTTCTTTTCAAAATACTGCGCCTGTTTTGTTTTTTCTTGGTCTTTATGTAATTGCCCGCCTGCTTTTTCCAACCTAAGCTGAATTGCTTTTAAATAACGTGTGTAAAACCTTAACTGGTCTGCCGAAACGTGCCTAACAAACCCGTTGAAACATAAACAAGACAATTGCTTAGAAATGTCCTCATACATAACTTTTTCATTACGCCACTGTTCAAGCTCTTTTACTAGCTTTTGATATTGAGACAAAAGCTGCGAAATAACCTCCGAAAGTTCATAGCCTTTTGCATACAATGAAATATCATTTTTCTGCGCCGCTGCATCAAACTCAGCTTCAGTACGAATATCTTGGTCAGCAAAAAAACTAGCAATCAATTGATAGGCCAAATCATCGAAAACATCCTCCCCATGGCTCCGTTTGCAATGGGGATGCAATGGCAATTGTTGATAACTAAACGCCTGTGCGGTGGTGATGGCTGACTGCCGGCTTAGTTTTTTTAGCTCTTTTGAAAACTTCAAACGAAATAACCGTATCAAGCCATTTCGGTGAGTTTTTTGCGCCTGTTCAGCTGAATCCATTAGCGTGAGCCCCACACTCCCTTGCTCATCAACTAAGGCGGGAAAGCCCTTCAGCTCTTGCCCATCATGTTGAATCGTTTGATGTTCGGGGATATCATCAAATTGCCAGTTTTTTGAACCCGATGACGATAACGCACTGGTTAACGCCGTTTGAAATTGCATACCTGCCTTCTCAGCATACTGCCGCTTTAAGACATTAAAATCTTTAGCTACAGCAATAATTTTAGATTTTTTACCCAAAATATGAAAATTCATTCGCAGGTGGGGTGATAATTTATCTAATTCAAAATCTGCTGCTTTTAAGGTTGAGCCAAATTGTTTATTTAAAAAAGCAGCCAATTTGTCTAACAAACGCCCATTTGCATAATCCATTTCCTCTAAGCAGGCTTCAACAGAATTTGAAATAGGCACAAACTGTTTACGTAAATTTTTTGGCAACCCCTTTATCAATGCTTGTAGTTTTTCCGCGTACAAGCCCGGCACCAACCACTCAAACCCATCATCAGTGAGCTGGTTCAACTGCGCCAATGGGATCTGCGCCGTTACTCCATCTTCATTATGACCTGGTTCAAAACGGTAACTTAATTTTATCGGCACACCATTTATCAGACGCATATCGGGAAACTTATTTGCATCAACCGCTGTTTCATCTTGCGAAGAAACATCCTCTGGCGTTAATTCAAGAATCGCCTGATTTTCATCCTTTTTTATCCACTTATTTAAAGCGGCCAAACTGTTGATTTGCGCTGGCAATTTTTGATCATAAAACTCAAACAAGGCTTGCTCATCTACAAGCAGGTCTACACGGCGGCCTTTTTGCTGTTCATACTCAATCTCCTGCAACAGTTTTTCATTTTTTCTAAAGAAAGCTGCATGACAAACCATATCTCTATCAACCAGCCCATGGCGTATAAACATCTCTCGCGCCTGCTCTGGTTCTGTTCGAGCCAACGGTACTTTCCGCCCTTTGCTAATCGTTAAACCAAACAGTAATAATTGCTCGTGAACCATGCCTTGCGCTGATTTTTTTGACCAATGCGGTTCATAATAATGGTGCTTAATCAAATGCCCAGCGGCTTTTTCAATCCACTCGGGTTTTATTGATGCAACCGTTCGACCATAAACACGCGTTGTTTCTACTTGCTCTGCGGCCATCAACCATTTTGGCGGCTTCTTGAATAACGTAGAGGCGGGATGAATGTAAAATTTTAAATTCCGTGCACCTAAATATTCAGCTTGTTCGTGTTTAAAACCAATCCGAGTCACCAAGCCTGCCAATAAAGACTGATGAATTGCATCATCGTCGGCCTGCGTGTTGTTTATCTTCAACGCCAAGTTTTTTTTCACTAAATCTAATAGCTGACGACGAATATCTTCCCAATCCTTTATTCGCATATACGCAAGAAAGTTTTCTCGACAATATTTACGGAACTGATTATTCGATAGTGTCTTTTTCTGGCGTTGTATTTCACGCCATAACACTAAAAAGGATAGAAAATCCGAGCTCTCATTTTGATACGCTTTATGTTTTTCATCGGCATATTTCGCCTTATTGCTCGGCCGCTCCCTTGGGTCTTGGATCGACAAGGCCGACACTATGGTTAAGGCCTCGTCTAAGCATTGAAATTGCTCAGCGGCTAATAACATCCTGCCAAATTGAGGATCGAGCGGGAAATGCGTTAACCGCCGGCCAATTTGAGTTAATTTTTCATTTTTATCTAGCGCACCTAGTTCATGCAAACTACGCACGCCACTACGAATCATTTTATCCCCAGGCGGCTCTAAAAATGGGAACTGATTAATATCTGCCAGCCTCAACGATTTCATTTGCAAAATAACCGATGCCAGATTGGTACGTAAAATTTCAGGTTCAGTGAATTCAGGCCGTTGGTTAAAATCATCTTCGCTAAACAAGCGAATACAAATTCCCGCCGCTTCTCGCCCACAGCGACCACTTCGTTGATTCGCACTTGCTTGTGAAATAGCTTCTATTGGTAGCTGCTGTATTTTGCTCCGCTGACTAAAGCGACTGATCCGTGCCAAGCCGGTATCTATCACGCAACGGATACCCGGTACTGTTAATGAAGTTTCGGCGACGTTTGTCGCCAGCACAATACGTGGTTTTTTATGCGGCTTAAAAATAGCAGCCTGCTCTTTGGCACTAAGCCGTGAATACAAGGGCAAAATATCATAGCCTGCTGGGTGATGTTTCCTAAGCGCTTCTGCCGCCTCTCTAATTTCCCGCTCACCACTTAAAAACACCAACATATCACCCGCTCTCTCGCGATGTAATTCATCAGCAGCATTAACAATCCCCTGAACGATATCCTCGTCGCCTTGCTGCGAATCGACACCGACCGGCCGATAACGCATTTCAACCGGATAGGTTCTACCGGAAACATTGATAATAGGTGCGCCATCAAAGTGCCTAGAGAAACGCTCGGGGTCAATCGTTGCCGAGGTAACAATTAATTTTAAATCTGGTCGCTTTGGTAGCAGCCATTTCATATAACCTAAGAGAAAATCAATATTTAAACTACGTTCGTGCGCCTCATCTAATATCAAGGTATCGTACTGGCTTAAAAATGGATCAGATTTAATCTCTGCCAACAAAATACCGTCTGTCATTAACTTAACAAGGGTTTGTTGATTCTCCTTACCCTGAAAACGAATTTTGTAACCAACCGCTTGCCCTAGCTCTGACTTCAGCTCATCAGCTATGCGTTGCGCCACGCTAATGGCGGCTAATCGTCGCGGTTGTGTATGGCCAATTTGTCCCTTAAACCCACGACCCAGTTCCAAGCAAATTTTAGGTAATTGGGTGGTTTTTCCTGACCCCGTTTCACCACAAAGAATAATAACTTGGTGCTTATCAATCAGCTTGGAAATTTCCTCCCGTCTCTCACTAATCGGTAAATCAGGAAAGTTCACTGTTGGGCAACTTCCCTCACGCAGCTCTACCTGACTAATAGACACTGCTACTTTTTCAGCCAGCGTGTCTAGCAGCGCTTGCTGTTCTAGCGAGCGTTTTAAACTCGCTCTTTTTAACTGCGTACGAAAGGCATGCCGGTCTTTGGTTAAACAATTAGGGATTAATGCGCGAATCTCGCGAATGGATGAAGGCATGTAAATAAAAACTATCGCTAGGCAAAGTGGCATTATACCTAAAGGGCCTCTAACACGTTTACGTGAGCCCTGTGGTTTTAAAAAAGTTTACTCAACTAGCCACCTTTTTCAGGCCCAGCAGTCGTGCAACATCACTATCTCAACGTTACGCGCTAACTTTAGTCCGCTTTAAATACAAGGTTAAACGAGACGGGAACGGTTGTTGCAATAGAGGGAAGGCTTGCAATCTCCATTAACGCCTTAACCCCTTCCGTTAGGCCAAAATCCATGGCATTCAACATGATTGGCTTAATTGTACTCACCGATATTCCGCCATTCACAGCGATCACTTGTAGCTGTGTTTGCACCGCCACTGACTGCCCATGCAGATTAAGTGTCAACGCCACTGGCATGACAAGCCTTTCACCGATATTTAGGGATGTTATCGCGTCCACCTCTATATTCGTAGACACTTCAGCTGTCGGAAAAGCTGCCGTTTCAAATAATAACGACTTCATACGCTCATCACGAATCTCGATATTCGTTTTAACACTGGCCAAATTAATCGTAACGCTTGCAGCGCCATTGTTATCAACAGAACCACTCAAAGAGTCGAAGCTATGCACTTCGCCAATTGTATTTTTCTTAATGGAAACGAAATAAAGTGATGAGGCGGTATTATCCAGTTGATAACCTGCTTGCGCGGCTAGCGACAAACACAATAATGAAATAAGTAAAATAAGCTGTTTTATTCTCATAACAATATCCACTTGGCATTAAATGTACAACCGATGATAACAAACTTTTAACCCTTTAATGAACCTCATACAATGGTATTGAAAATACCTGCCCAAACAAGCTTTCCAGCTCATAGACACTATTTTTCATAAAGTGCGACGCCTTAGTAGACTAAATTTTATTTCACGCATAAAAAAGCCCCAGCTACATAGTAGCTGGGGCTTTATAACAAATGGTGCCCAGAGACGGATTCGAACCATCGACACGAGGATTTTCAGTCCACTGCTCTACCGACTGAGCTATCTGGGCATCTAAGATGTGGTC